>NZ_JAGPYA010000009.1:0-161609 GCF_018070245.1 Micromonospora sp. M61
CGCAGGTCGACTGGTCGGCCGGTGCGGTGCGGTTGCTCACCGAGACCCGCCCCTGGCACCCGCAGACCGACCGGCGACGGCGCGCGGGCGTGTCCTCATTCGGGTTCTCCGGCACCAACGCCCACCTGATTCTGGAAGAACCCCCGACCACCGAACCCACTGACCGCCCGACCACTCAGGCGGGCCCGATCCCGTGGCTCATCTCCGCCCGCAGCGACGACGCCCTGCGCGCACAGGCAACCCGACTCACCGACCACCTCGACCGACGCCCCACGGCCAACCCCGTCGACGTCGGTCACACCCTCGCGACGCACCGCGCCGCACTGCCGTACCGGGCTGTGTCGCTCGGCGCCGACCACCGCGCCGCCCTCGACGCGCTCGCGGCCGGCACCTCGACGGCCGGCCTGGTCGTCGGCGAGGTCTCCGACGGCAAGCTCGCGTTCGTCTTCTCCGGTCAGGGATCACAGCGACCCGGCATGGGCCTGGAACTGGCCGAGACCTACCCGGTCTTCGCCGAGGCATTCGACGCGGCCTGCGCCGAACTCGACATCCACCTGGACCGCCCGCTGCGCGACGTGATCACCGACGGCGTCGAGCTCGACCAGACCCTCTACACCCAGACGGCGCTGTTCGCCTACGAGGTCGCCCTCTACCGCCTGGTCGAGTCGTTCGGGGTCACCCCGGACCACCTGGTGGGGCACTCGATCGGTGAGATCGCCGCCGCGCACGTCGCCGGGGTGCTGTCCCTCGCCGACGCGACGACGTTGGTCGCGGCCCGAGGACGCCTGATGCAGGAGCTGCCGGCCGGTGGTGTCATGGTCGCCGTACGGGCCACCGAGGCCGAGGTGCTGCCACTGCTGACCGAGGGCGTGGACATCGCCGCGATCAACGGACCCCGCTCGGTGGTGCTGTCCGGGGTGGAAGGCGAGGTCGCCGCGGTTGCCGCCCACTTCGAGAAGTCCAAGCGGCTGCGGGTCAGCCACGCCTTCCACTCCTTGCTGATGGAGCCGATGCTGGGCGCCTTCGCCCAGGTGGCCGGCGGACTGACCTACCACCCGCCGCGCATCCCGGTCGTCTCCAACATCACCGGACAGGTCGCGACGGCGCAGGACGCGGACTACTGGGTGCGGCACGTCCGCGAGGCGGTGCGCTTCGCCGACGGCATTGCGACGCTGGAGGCCGACGGCGTCACCACCTTCCTCGAAATCGGCCCGGACGGCGTACTCGCCGCCATGGGAGCGGACTGCGTGACCGGGGCGGTGCTCGTCCCCCTTCAGCGCGCGACCCCCGACCAGGTGCTGACCTTCCTCACCGGCCTGGCCCGAGCCTTCGTTCGCGGTGTCCCGGTGGACTGGGCGCAGTGCTACCCCGGCGGTCGCCTCATCGACCTGCCCACCTACGCCTTCCGGCACCGCGACTACTGGCCGAGCGCCACCCTGGCCGACGTCTTCTCCGGCGTCGACGGCGGGGCATCCGGCGCCAGCGTGCACGACGACGACTTCTGGGCAGCCGTCCAGGACGGCGACCTGGACCGGCTCGGCATCACCGTGGACAGCGCCGGTGATCTGCTCCCGGCCCTGGTCGAGTGGCACCGCAAGCGCCAGGACGGCCACCTCCTCGACGACCGGCGCTACCGCGTCGAGTGGCGCTCGGCGACCGGGGACGCAGCGGCAGCCCTGACCGGCTCCTGGCTGGTCATCGGCCCCACCGGCACCGGCGCGGGCATCACCACCACCCTGGCGGGCGCCGGAGCGGACGTCATCAGCGTCGAACTGGCCCCGACCGCCGACCGGGCTGTCATCGCCGCCGTCCTCAACGACCTGCCGGAGGACCTGACCGGCGTCGTCTCACTCTTCGCCCTGGAGACCGGGCTCACCGACCCGGCCGAACTCACCCTCGCCCTGGTGCAGGAACTGGTGCGGGCTGGCGTTGTCGCTCCGCTGTGGGTGGTGACCACCGGCGGTGCACCCGTGGGCCGCGCCGACGCCGTCACCCCGGAAGCGTCGGCGGTCTGGGGTGTGGGTCGCGTGGTGGGTCTGGAGATGCCGCATCTGTGGGGTGGTCTGGTCGATGTCCCCGCCGGCTGGGATACGCGGGTGGGTGCCCGACTGGTGCGGGTGTTGGCCGGTGGCTTTGGTGCCGAGGATCAGGTGGCGGTGCGGTCCTCGGGTGTGTACGTGCGGCGGTTGGTCCGTTCGGCCGCCGTGACCGGTGAGCAGCCGGGGTGGACGCCCTCGGGCACGGTCCTGGTGACCGGTGGCACGGGCTCGCTGGGTGGTCGGGTCGCGGTCTGGGCCGCCGAGCAGGGTGCCGAGCACCTCGTGCTGGTGTCGCGGCGAGGTCCGCAGGCTGCCGGCGCGGCGGACGTCGTCGCCGCCGTCGAGGCGGCCGGAGCGCGTGCCACGGTCGCCGCCTGTGACATGGCCGATCGGGACGCGGTCGCCGCGCTGTTGCAGAACCTGGACACACCGGTGCGAGCCGTGGTGCACGCCGCAGGTGTGGAGCGGACGGCGTTGCTGACGGAACTCACGCCCCAGGTGTGGGACGAGGTGGTCAGTGGGAAGGTCGCGGGTGCGGTTCATCTGGATGAGCTGCTGGGTGATGACCTGGACGCGTTCGTGGTGTTCTCGTCGATCTCCGGTATTTGGGGTTCGGGTGGTCAGGGTGCCTATGCGGCGGCGAATGCGTTCCTGGACGGTCTGATCGCGGCGCGTCGGGCTCGTGGTGTGGTGGGTACGGCGCTGTCCTGGGGTCCGTGGGCTGGCGGCGGGATGGTCGCCGCGGCCGGCGATGACGTGCAGTTGCGTCGTCGGGGGTTGCCGCCGATGCCGGCGGAGTTGGCGATGGCCGCGTTCGCGCAGGTGGTGGGCTCGGGGGAGCGGGCGGTCACGATCGCCGACGTCGAGTGGGAGCGGTTCGGCGCGTCGTTCACCTCGGCCCGGTCGCGTCCGTTGCTCGATGAGGTGTACACCCCGGTCGAGGACGTGACCGCAGCGCAGAGCACCTTCCTCGACGGGCTCAGTGCCACCGAACGCGCGAAGCGACTCCTCGACGTGGTCCGCACCGAGGCGGCCGCGGTCCTCGGGTTGGGTGGCGTCGCCGACATCGGCACCGACCGACCCTTCCGCGAACTCGGCTTCGACTCACTCACCGCGGTGGAGTTGCGGAATCGGTTGGTCACCACGACCGGTCTGCAGTTGCCGTCCAGCGTCGTCTTCGACTACCCGAACGCCGCAACGCTCGCCGGCCACCTGGCCGCCCTGCTCGGCTCCGACGACGGTGCCACCGCGGAAACGCGGGTGACGGCCGCCGCCAACGAACCGATCGCCATCGTCGGCATGGCCTGCCGCTACCCCGGTGGGGTCGGTTCGCCGGAGGACCTGTGGCGACTGGTCGACACCGGCACCGATGCCGTTTCGAGTCTGCCCGCCGACCGAGGCTGGGACCTGGACGCCCTCTACGACGCCGACCCCGACGCCCGCGGCACCTCGTACGCCGCAGCCGGCGGCTTCCTCGACGGCGTGGCCGACTTCGACGCCCGGTTCTTCGGCATCTCGCCCCGCGAGGCGCTCGCCATGGACCCGCAGCAGCGCCTGCTGCTGGAGACGTCCTGGGAGGCGGTGGAGCGGGCCGGCATCGACCCGGTCGCCCTGCGCGGCACCCACACCGGCGTCTTCACCGGCACCAACAGCCACGACTACCCGACCCTGCTGATGGCGGCGCCGGACGCCGTGGAGGGCTACCTGGCCACCGGCAACGCCGCAAGCGTCATCTCCGGCCGGGTGTCCTACGCGCTGGGTCTGGAAGGGCCGTCCGTCTCCGTGGACACCGCCTGCTCGTCGTCGCTCGTCGCGTTGCACCTGGCCGCGCAGGCACTGCGGTCCGGTGAGTGCGATCTCGCCCTCGCCGGCGGCGCGATCGTGATGGCCACACCGGGCACGTTCACCGAGTTCTCCCGCCAGCGTGGCCTCGCCGCCGACGGCCGGTGCAAGTCGTTCGCCGCGGGCGCCGACGGCACCGGCTGGGCCGAGGGCGTGGGCGTCCTGCTGGTGGAACGCCTCTCCGACGCCCGACGCAACGGCCACCAGGTCCTCGCCCTGGTCCGCGGCAGCGCAATCAACCAGGACGGCGCCTCCAACGGCCTGACCGCCCCGAACGGCCCCGCGCAACAACGGGTGATCCGGGCGGCTCTCGCCGCCGCCGACCTCACGACCGCCGACGTCGACGCGGTGGAGGCACACGGCACCGGCACCGTGCTCGGCGACCCGATCGAGGCACAGGCGCTGCTCGCCACCTACGGCCAGGACCGCCCGAAGGACCAGCCGCTCTGGCTCGGCTCGATCAAGTCGAACATCGGCCACTCGCAGGCCGCCGCTGGCGTCGCCGGGATCATCAAGATGGTCGAGGCGATGCGACACGAGACCCTCCCGCGAACCCTGCACGTGGACGAGCCGACCCCGCACGTGGACTGGTCCGCCGGCTCGGTGGAACTCCTCACCGAAGCGCGACCGTGGCCGGCCGTCGACCACCCGCGCCGCGCCGCCATCTCCTCGTTCGGCATGTCCGGCACCAACGCTCACGTGATCATCGAGGAGCCACCTGCCGTCGACGCCGCTCCGCCGGCCCGGCACCGGCCGCAGGCGGGCATCGTGCCGTGGACGCTCTCCGCACGCAGCCCCGGCGCGCTGCGCGACCAGGCCGCGCGCCTGCTGACCTGGGTCACCGGCGGGGAGCAGCCGGACGTGATCGACGTCGGGCACTCGCTGGCCACCACCCGCGCGGCGCTGACCGAACGCCTGGTGGTTCTCGGCCCCCAGCACGGCGACGCCCTGGCGGCGGCAGCGGCCGGTAAGCCGGCCGCCGGCCTGGTGACCGGCGAGATCTCCGACGGCAAGCTGGCTTTCGTCTTCTCCGGTCAGGGTTCGCAGCGGCCCGGCATGGGCCTGGACCTGGTCGAGGCCTTCCCGGTGTACGCGGACGCGTTCGACGCGGCCTGCGCCGAGCTGGACCTCCACCTCGACCGGCCGATCCGCGACGTGATCGCCGACGACGCGGAGGCCCTGGATCAGACGGTCCACACGCAGGCGGCGCTGTTCGCGGTCGAGGTGGCGTTGTTCCGCCTGGTCGAGTCGTTCGGTGTCACCCCGGATTACCTGGTGGGGCATTCGATCGGTGAGATCGCCGCCGCGCACGTTTCCGGGGTGCTGTCCCTGGCCGACGCGGCGAAGCTGGTCGCCGCCCGAGGCCGCCTGATGCAGGCCCTGCCGTCCGCTGGCGTGATGGTGGCGGTTCGCGCCACCGAGGCCGAGGTGCTGCCGCTGCTGACCGACGGGGTATCGGTCGCGGCGATCAACGGTCCCCGCTCGGTTGTGCTGTCCGGCACGGAGGACGAGGTGTCCGCTGTCGCCGCCCACTTCGAGAAGTCCAAGCGTCTGCGGGTCAGTCACGCGTTCCACTCGGTGCTGATGGAGCCGATGCTCGCCGACTTCGCACAGGTCGCCGAAGCGTTGACCTACGCGCAGCCCCGGATCCCGGTGGTGTCCAACGTGACCGGGCAGATCGCCGGGATGCAGGACGCCGGCTACTGGGTGCGGCACGTGCGGGAGGCCGTCCGGTTCGCCGACGGCATCGCCACCCTGGAGGGCCTGGGGGTCAGCACCTTTGTGGAGATCGGCCCCGACGGGGTCCTGTCCGCCATGGGCGCTGACTGCGTCACCGACGCGGTGTTCGTACCCGTGCAACGCTCTGACCGTGACCAACCGACCGCCCTGCTCACCGCCCTGGCCCAGGTCTTCGTGCGCGGCGTCGCGGTCGACTGGACCCGGTGCTACCCCGGCGCGCGGCGCGTCGACCTGCCCACCTACGCCTTCCAGCACGAGCGCTACTGGCCGGACACCGTGCGGCCCACCGCCCGCGGCGAGCACCCCACCGACGCCCGCTTCTGGGACGCCGTCGAACGCGCCGACCTCGACCTGATCGCCGGTGACCTCGACAATGCGGCCCGCGAGGCGCTCGACGCCGCCCTGCCGGTCCTCTCCACCTGGCGGCAGCGCAGCAGGCAGCACGACACCGTCCGCAACTGGCGCTACCGGGTCACCTGGAAGCCGTTCACCTCCGGGGCGACACCCGCCCTCACCGGCACCTGGCTGCTGGTGTCGCCAACCGACGACACGCGATGGGTGCGCACCGCCCTGGAGGAGCACGGCGCGCACGTCATCACCACGACCGTCGACGACACCCTCGCCGATCGGGGCGTGCTCACCGACCAGCTCTGGCAGATCGTCTCGGAGACCCCCGACCTGGCCGGTGTCGTCTCCCTCCAGGCCCTCGGCGACGACGGCACCGACCCCGCACTGTCGACGTTGCGCCTGCTGCAGGCGCTCGGCGACAGCGGCGGTGCGGGCGCCCCACTCTGGTGCCTGACCCGGGGTGCGGTCACCGTCGACCGCACCGACCCGCTGCGGCGGCCGTCGCAGGCGACCGTCTGGGGCTTCGGCCGGGCCGTCGCCCTCGACCACCCACGGCGTTGGGGAGGGCTCGTCGACCTGCCCGAGCAGATCGAGGAGCGTACCGCCGGGGACCTGGTCGCGATCCTCGCCGCCGGCGGCGAGGACCAGGTGGCCATCCGCCGCACCGGTACGCACGGACGCCGCCTCGTGCGGGTCACCTCCGACGCCGACGGCACCTCCTGGCAGCCGACCGGCACCGTCCTGATCACCGGCGGCACCGGCGGTCTCGGCGCGCACGTCGCCCGCTGGGCCGCCCGGTCCGGCGCGGAACACCTGGTCCTGACCAGCCGGCGCGGAACGGCGGCGCCCGGCGCCGCGGAACTCTCCGCCGAACTGCAGAGCCTCGGCGCCCGGGTGACCATCGCGGCGGTCGACGTCACCGACCGGTCCACGGTCGCCGACCTGCTCCTCGAAGTACACGCCGATCCCACCCCGCTGCGGGCCGTCGTGCACGCGGCCGGCGTCGACCACCCCACCTCGCTGGACGACTGCACCGCCGAGGAGTTCGCGGCGGTCACCCGCGTGAAGGTGGACGGCGCGACGCACCTCGACGAGCTGCTCGCCGGCCACGACCTCGACGCGTTCGTGTTGTTCTCCTCGATCGCCGGGATCTGGGGCAGCGGCGGTCAGAGCGGCTACGCGGCGGCCAACTCCTACCTGGACGCTCTCGCCGAGCACCGGCGCGCCACCGGGCTCCCGGCCACCGCGGTCTCCTGGGGGCCCTGGGCCGGGGCGGGCATGGCCGACGACCCCGCGGTCGAGGACCGCCTGCGCCGACGCGGACTGCTGCCACTCGACCCGGAGGCGGCGATCGCGGCCCTGGCCCGGGTGGTCGGCGGCACCGACGCCACCACCACTGTCGCCGACGTCGACTGGGCGAAGTTCACCCCGGCGTACACCATGGCCCGGCACAGCAGCCTGCTCGCCGACCTGCCGGAGGCCCGCGACGCCCTGGCCGGGGCGGAGGGCGACGGCCCGCAGGCGGGCACCGACACGGTGACGGCACTGCGCGACCACCTCACGGCCCTGGGCGAGCAGGACCGGGAGAAGCACCTGCTGGAACTGGTACGCACGGCGGCGGCGACAGTGCTCGGCCACTCCTCGGCGGACAGCATCCCGCCGACCCGGGCGTTCCGGGAACTCGGCTTCGACTCGCTCGCCGCCGTCGAGGTCCGCAACCACCTGGGCCGGGAAACCGGCCTCAAACTGCCCGCCACGCTGGTCTTCGACCGGCCCACCGCGACCGTGCTCGCGCGGTACCTCAAGAACGAACTCCTGCCCGACACCGCGACGATCCTGCCCACCGCGGCCGAACTCGACCGGCTCGAACTGGCGCTGACCAGCCGCGACGGCGACGACAGCGGCCGAGCCCGCATCGTCCTGCGCCTGCAGAGCCTGCTGGCGAAGCTGAACACCGGCGGGGCCGAGACCGACGGCGTCCCGGACGCCCTCGCCGACGCCTCCGACGACGAGTTGTTTGACCTGGTCGACAACGACCTCGGTCTGTAACGCCGGACATCCTGCCCCGCCGGCCCGATCAAGGAGCGTTCTGATGGCGGACGAACTACGCCTGCGCGAATCCCTCAAAAAGGTGATCAACGAACTGCAGCGCACCCGCGACCAGGTGCGCGACCTCGAAGCCGCGGACCGCGAGCCGATCGCGATCGTCGGGATGGCCTGCCGCTACCCGGGCGGGATCAGCACCCCGGCGGACCTCTGGCGGATCGTCGCCGACGGCGCCGACGTGGTCTCGGGGCTGCCCGACGACCGTGGCTGGGACCTGGCCGCCCTGGCCGGCGACCCGGACGACCGTGGCTCGTCGCACACCGCGCAGGGCGGCTTCGTCGACGCCGTCGCCGACTTCGACGCCGCGTTCTTCGGGATCAGCCCTCGCGAGGCCCTGGCGATGGACCCGCAGCAGCGGCTCCTGCTGGAGGTGTCGTGGGAGGCCATCGAGCGGGCCGGCATCGACCCGGCGTCGCTGTCCGGGTCGCGGACCGGTGTGTTCGCGGGCACCAACTCACACGACTACTCGACGCTGCTGATGGGCGCCGCCGACGACGGCCTCGACGGTTACCTGGCCACCGGCAACGCGGCCAGCGTCGCGTCCGGGCGGGTCGCCTACACGCTGGGCCTGGAAGGGCCGGCGGTCACCGTCGACACGGCCTGCTCGTCGTCGCTGGTGGCACTGCACCTGGCCGCACAGGCACTGCGACGTGGTGAGTGCACCCTCGCGCTGGCCGGCGGCGCGGTCGTGATGGCCACCCCCGGCACGTTCGTCGAGTTCTCCCGCCAGGGCGGCCTCGCCGGTGACGGCCGGTGCAAGGCGTTCGCCGCCGCCGCCGACGGCACCGGCTGGGCCGAGGGCGCCGGCATGCTGCTGGTGGAGCGACTCTCCGACGCGGTCCGCAACGGGCACCGGGTGCTCGCCGTGGTCCGGGGCACCGCGGTCAACCAGGACGGCGCCTCGAACGGACTGACCGCGCCCAACGGGCCCGCTCAGGAACGGGTGATCCTCCAGGCGCTCGCCGCCGCCGGGCTCTCCGCGGCCGACGTGGACATGGTGGAGGCGCACGGCACCGGCACCACCCTCGGTGACCCGATCGAGGCGCAGGCGCTGCTGGCGACCTACGGTCAGGAGCGGGCCGCCGACCAGCCGCTGTGGCTCGGCTCGATCAAGTCGAACATGGGTCACGCGCAGGCCGCCGCCGGTGTCGCCGGCATCATCAAGGTCGTCCACGCCATGCGGCACGAGACGATGCCCCGCACCCTGCACGTCGACGAGCCGACGCCCGACGTGGACTGGTCGGCGGGCGCGGTGGAGCTGCTCGTGGACGCGCGGCCGTGGCCGGCGGGGGAGCGCCCGCGCCGGGCCGGGGTGTCGTCGTTCGGCATGTCCGGCACCAACGCCCACGTGATCATCGAGGAGCCGCCCGCCGCGCCGACTGTCGCACCGGTAGAGGTGACGGGGTCGGTTGCGCCGTGGCTGCTGTCGGGGCGTACGGCAGCGGCGGTCGCTGATCAGGCCGCGCGGTTGTCGACAGTGGCGGCGGACGCGTCGTCGGTGGCGTACTCGTTGCTGTCGTCCCGGTCGGTGTTCGATCACCGGGCGGTGGTGCTGGGTCCGGACGTTGCCGGTGGCGTGCAGGCGCTGGCGGATGGTGTCCCGTCGGGCTCGGTGGTTTCCGGCGCGGCGGCTCCCGACTCCGGTGTGGTGTTCGTCTTCCCGGGTCAGGGTTCGCAGTGGGTGGGCATGGCCGTGGGGTTGTTGGATGCGGAGCCGGTGTTCGCGGCTCGGATTGCGGAGTGCGCGGCGGCGTTGGATCCGTTCGTGGACTGGAATCTGTTGGAGGTGTTGCGCTCCGACGATCCGTTGGAGCGGGTGGATGTGGTGCAGCCGGTGTTGTGGGCGGTGCACGTGTCTCTGGCGGAGGTGTGGCGGGCCAGGGGTGTGATGCCGGATGCGGTGATCGGTCATTCGCAGGGGGAGATCGCTGCGGCTTGTGTGGCCGGGGTGCTGTCGCTCAGTGACGCGGCGAGGGTCGTGGCGTTGCGTAGCCAAGCGCTGCTCGCGTTGTCGGGCACTGGTGGGATGGTGTCGGTCAACGCCGGCCTGGACGTGGTCACCCCGTTGTTGACCGAGGGTGTGAGCGTCGCGGTGGTCAACGGTCCGACCAGCGTCGCCGTCGCGGGTGCGGACCTGGATGCGTTCCTGGCGGCTGCGGAGGCGGCCGGGGTGCGGGCGAAGCGGGTGAAGGTGGATTACGCCTCGCACTGCGCTCTGGTCGAGCCGGTGGAGGCGGAGCTGGCCCGTGTCCTGGACGGGGTGCAACCGCTGGCCGGCGCGGTGCCCGTGTTCTCCACGGTGGAGGACGGCGGTCAGATGGACGCTGGCTACTGGTATCGGAACCTGCGTCAGCCGGTGCGCCTCGACCTGGCCGTCGAGGCGGCGCAGGCGGCCGGGCACCGGATCTTCATCGAGGTCTCCGCGCACCCGGTGTTGACCGGTGCGATCGCCGACACCGCCGAGGTGGCCACGGTGGGCACGTTGCGTCGTGGTGAGGGCGGGCCCGAGCAGCTGCTCCGGTCGCTGGCCGAGGCGTGGGTGCGCGGCGCACCCGTCGACTGGCACACCGTCATCCAGGCAGCCCCCGTCGTGGAAATGCCCACGTACGCCTTCCAGCACCAGCGCTACTGGCCGCGCCCCAGCACCCGGCCGCACGGCGACGCCTCGGCCTTCGGCCTGGCCCCCGTCACCCACCCGGTCCTCGGCGCGGCCCTCGGACTCGCCGGGGCCGACGGCACGATCTTCGCCGGGCGGCTCTCCCTCACCACGCACCCGTGGCTCGCCGACCACCGCGTCTCCGGCCGCCTGGTGGTCCCCGGCACCGCCCTGCTCGACCTGGCCATCCGGATCGGCGACCAGCTCGGCTGCGCGATCGTCGCCGACCTCACCCTGGAACGGCCGCTGATCGTGCCCGACCAGGCCGGTCTGGCACTACAGGCGGTGGTCGACGCCGCCGGGGACGGGCCGGACCGCACGTTCACCCTCTACGCTCGGCCGGACACCGCCGACGCCGAACAGCAGTGGACCCGGCACGCGACAGGTCTGCTCAGCACCACCCGACCGGAAGCCCCGGAGCCTCTCCCGGTCTGGCCGCCCGCCGGCGCGCAGCCCGTGCCGGTGGACAGCTTCTACCCCGACCTGGAAGCCCGTGGCTACGGCTACGGACCGGCGTTCCAGGGACTGCGGGCGATCTGGCGCTCCGACGACGACGTGTACGCCGAGGTCGCGCTGCCCCGGGGGACCGACGCCGACGCGTACGGGCTGCACCCCGCGCTGCTCGACGCGGCACTGCACCCGATCGGCCTGGCCCTCGGACCGGCCGGCCCGGAACAGGGCGGGCTGCTGCCGTTCTCCTGGACCGACGTGGACCTGTTCGCGACCGGCGCGGAGGTGCTGCGCGTCCGGCTGCGTCCGCTGGGCGCCGACACCGTCTCGGTGCTCGCCGCCGACCAGACCGGGAGCCCGGTCCTGTCGATCGCCTCGCTCGTGCTGCGCCCGATCGCCGCAGGCGCCCTGGAAGCGGCCGACGACCCGGCCCGGGACTCTTTGTTCCGTCTCGACTGGACCCCGCTGACCCTTCCCGCCGACAGTGCTCCGGCCCTCGTCGCGATCCTCGGCGCCGACGAGATCGGCGTGTCCGCTGCCCTCGCGGAGGCCGGGCACGACGTCGTGGCGTACGCCGATGTCGCCGACGACGCGAGCCGGCGCCCCGACCTGGTCATCGCGCCCCGCGGCCCGGGCGGCATCGCGGGTGCCGTCGCCACGGCCGCGACCAGCGCGACGCACTCCTTCCTCGCCCTGTTGCAGGACTGGCTCGCCGGCCCGGACGCCCGGCTCGTGGTGGTGACCCGCCATGCCGTGTCGACCGGCCCCGAGGACCCGATCGAGGACCTGGTGCACGCTCCCCTGTGGGGTCTGGTCCGCGCCGCGCAGGCGGAGAACCCGGACCGGCTCCAACTTGCCGACGTGGACGGCGATGCCGCCTCGGCGGCCGCGCTGGTCACCGCGACCGGCACCGGGGAACCGCAGGTCGCGCTGCGGGGTGGCACCGCGCACGCGCTGCGCCTGGCCCGCGCCGCGACCACCTCGGCCCTGGTCCTGCCGGACGGCGACGAGCCGTGGCGCCTCGACGTACGCGAGCGGGGCACCTTCGACAACCTGGAGCTGCTGCCCTGCCCGGAGATCGGCTGGGACCTGCCGGACGGTCACGTGCGCGTCCGCATCCACGCCAGTGGCCTGAACTTCCGGGACGTGGTGCTGACCCTCGGCATGGTTCCCGACCAGCAGGTGCTCGGCAACGAGGCGGCCGGTGAGATCGTCGAGGTGGGGCCGGGTGTGAGCGGCTACGCCGTCGGCGACCGGGTGATGGGCCTCTTCTCCGGCTCGATGGCACCGATCGGCGTCACCGACCACCGGATGATCGCCAAGGTCCCCGACGACTGGTCGTACCCGGTCGCCGCCACCGTGCCGGTCGCGTTCCTCACCGCCTACTACGGCCTGGTCGACGCCGGCCACCTGCGCGCCGGGCAGTCGGTGCTGGTGCACGCCGCGACCGGCGGCGTCGGAATGGCCGCCGTCCAACTCGCCCGGCACTTCGGCGCCGACGTGTTCGGCACCGCCAGCCCCGGCAAGTGGGACGTGCTGCGCGCCAACGGCTTCGCCGACGACCGGATCGCCTCGTCGCGCAGCCTCGACTTCGAGCAGCGCATCCTCGCGGCAACCGACGGTCGCGGCGTCGACGTGGTCCTCGACTCCCTGGCCGGTGAGTTCATCGACGCGTCGCTGCGGCTGCTGCCCCGCGGCGGCCGGTTCGTCGAGATGGGCAAGACCGACATCCGCAACGCCGACACCGTGGCCGCCGAGCACCCCGGCGTCGGCTACCAGGCGTTCGACCTCATCGAGGCCGGCGGCGAGCGGATCCGCGAGATCTGGACCGACCTGATCGCACTCTTCGCGGCCGGGCACCTGCGCCCGATGCCGCTGCGCACCTGGGACCTGCGTCGCGCGCCGGAGGCGTTCCGCTTCCTCAGCCAGGCCCGGCACATCGGCAAGATCGCCCTCACCCTGCCACCCCGGCCGAACCCCGAGGGCACCGTGCTGATCACCGGCGGCACCGGCACGCTCGGCGCGCTGATGGCCCGGCACTTCGCCCGACAGGGCCGCCGGCACCTGCTGCTCACCAGCCGGCGCGGTCCGCAGGCTCCCGGCGCCGCCGAGCTGTGCGCGGAACTCGCCGAGCTGGGTGCCCAGGCCCAGGTCGTCGCCTGCGACACCGCTGACCGGGAAGCTCTGGCCGGGCTGCTCGCCGGCATTCCGGTGGAGCACCCGCTCAGCACTGTGGTGCACGCGGCCGGCGTCCTCGCCGACGGTGTGGTCGGCTCGCTGACACCGGAGCGCCTGGACGAGGTGATGCGGCCCAAGGTGGACGCCGCCTGGCATCTGCACGAGCTGACCCGCTCGGCGCCGGTCGCCGAGTTCGTCCTCTTCTCCGCCGGCGCCGGCACGTTCGGCGGCGCCGGGCAGGCCAACTACGCGGCGGCGAACACGTTCCTCGACGCCCTCGCCCAGCACCGGCGCGACCAGGGACTACCCGCGGTGGCGCTGGCCTGGGGCCTGTGGGCCGACGCCAGTGGAATGACCGGTCACCTGGACGCGACCGACCACGCCCGGATGGCCCGCGGTGGGATGGCCCCGCTCACCGCCGGGCAGGGGCTCGCCCTGCTGGACGCGGCACTACGGCACGACGAGGCGATCCTGGTCCCGGCGAACATCGACACCGGGATCCTGCGCGGGCAGGGCGGCGCGGTGGCGCCACTGCTGCGTGGCCTGGTGCGGGCCCCGGCCCGCCGGGCAGCGGCCGCCGCCGCCGAGACCGGCGACGACCTGGGTCGGCGGCTGGCCGGGCTGGGCGCGGCGGACCAGCAGCGGATCCTGCTCGATCTGGTACGCGGGCACGCCACAGTGGTCCTCGGCCGCCCCGCCTCGGAGCCGATCGAAGCCACCCGCGCCTTCAAGGAACTCGGCTTCGACTCGCTGACCGCCGTCGAGCTGCGTAACCGGCTCAACGGCGCGACCGGGCTGCGGCTGCCCGCCACGCTCGTCTTCGACTACCCGAACGCCCAGGCGCTCGCCGAGCACCTGGGCAAGGAACTCACCACCGGCGCCGAGCCGGACGGCAACGCCGTGCACGTCGCGTTCGACCGGCTGACCGGCGCCATCTCGGCGCTGGACGCCGAGGCGCTGGCCGGCACCGGCATCACGGCCCGGCTGCGGGAACTTCTCGCCGCCGTGGAACCGGCCTCGGTCGTGCCCGCCGCGGCGACGTCCGACGACGCCGACCTCGACAGCGCCTCCGCCGAGGACATCTTCGACCTGATCGACAACGAACTCGAATTCCCGTGATCCACCACTTCCGTCCTAGGGGAGGGCCGAACGATGGCCGATGAGCAGCAGCTTCTCGACTACCTCAAGAAGGTCACCGCTGATCTGCGGCGCACCAAGCGTCAGCTGCAGGCCGTCGAGTCACGCGACCAGGAGCCCATCGCGATCGTCGCGATGAGCTGCCGCTTCCCGGGCGGTGTGAACAGCCCGGAACAGCTGTGGCGGATGCTCGCCGACGGCCGGGACGGCATCACCGAGTTCCCCGCCGACCGGGGATGGAACGTGGAGGAGCTCTACGACCCCGACCCGGAGCACCGCGGCACCACGTACACCAGGCATGGCGGGTTCATCGACGACGTCGGCGAGTTCGACGCCGCGTTCTTCGGGATCTCGCCGCGCGAGGCGCTCACCATGGACCCGCAGCAGCGACTGCTGCTCGAGTCGGCGTGGGAGACCTTCGAACGCGCCGGGATCGACCCGCTGTCGCTGCGCGGCACCAGCACCGGTGTCTACGCGGGCGTCACCATGCAGGACTACAGCGCCCGGGTGCTGATGAGCGCGCCGGACGCCATCGAGGGGCAGTTGCTCACCGGCAGCTCGACCAGCGTGGTGTCCGGGCGGATCGCGTACTCCCTCGGCCTGGAGGGGCCGGCCGTCACGATCGACACCGCCTGCTCGTCGTCGCTGGTCGCCGTGCACCTGGCCGCCCAGGCGCTGCGCCGCGACGAGTGTTCCCTGGCCCTCGCCGGTGGCGTCGCGATCATGTCGACGCCGACCCCGTTCGTGGAGTTCAGCCGGCAGCGTGGCCTGGCCCGCGACGGCCGCTGCAAGCCCTTCGCCGCGTCCGCCGACGGCACCGGCTGGGCCGAGGGCGTCGGCCTGGTGCTGCTGGAGAAGCTCTCCGACGCGCAGCGCCGGGGCCACCCGGTCATCGCTGTGGTCCGCGGCAGCGCCCTCAACCAGGACGGCGCGTCCAACGGTCTCACCGCCCCGAACGGCCCCGCCCAGCAGCGCATGATCCGTCAGGCGCTCGCCGACGCGAAGCTGACCGCAGCGCAGGTCGACGTGGTCGAGACCCACGGCACCGGCACCACCCTCGGCGACCCGATCGAGGCACAGGCCCTGATCGCCACCTACGGCAAGCAGCGCGCCGCCGAGCGGCCCCTGCTGATCGGATCGGTCAAGTCGAACATCGGCCACACCCAGGCCGCCGCCGGCATTGCCGGCATGATGAAGATGGCTTTGGCCATCCAGCACGGCGTGGTCCCGCCCACCCTGCACGTCGACGAGCCCACACCGCAGGTCGACTGGTCGGCGGGAACTGTCGCGTTGGCCACCGAACGCCTGCCGTGGCCGGACACCGGGCTGCCCCGGCGCGGTGGTGTGTCGGCCTTCGGGGTCAGCGGCACCAACGCGCACGTGATCCTGGAGGAGGCCCCCGCCCCGTCGTCGGAGCCGGTGACCCCGGCGCCGGCCGGAGCGGCCCTGCCCTGGGTGCTGTCCGGGCGTACCGAGGCGGCGTTGCGCGACCAGGCCAGCCGCCTCGCCACCCACCTGGACACCGCCGGACCCGTCGATCCGGCGGACGTCGGTTTCTCCCTGGCCACCACCCGTGCCGCCCTGGAACACCGGGCCGTGCTGGTCGGCCGCGACCTGGCGAGCCTGCGCCAGCGCCTCGACGCGCTCGCCGACCAGGGGCCGGACACCGCGGACGCGTACGCCTCCCGGGGTGAGGCGACCGGCGCGGTGCTGGTCTTCCCCGGCCAGGGCTCCCAGTGGGTGGGGATGGCCGCCGAGCTGATGGAGACCGCGCCGGTGTTCGCCGCGCGGATCGAGCAGTGCGCCGCGGCTCTGCGGCCGCACACCGAGTGGTCCCTGCTCGACGTGCTGCGCTCCACCGACCCGGCCGTGCTGAAGCCTGTCGACGTGGTGCAGCCCGCGCTCTGGGCGGTCATGGTCTCGCTCGCCGAGCTGTGGCGCTCGTACGGTGTCACCCCGGCCGCGGTCGTCGGCCACTCCCAGGGCGAGATCGCGGCCGCGGTCGTCGCCGGCGCACTGTCCCTGGAGGACGGCGCGAAGGTCGTCGCACTGCGCAGCCAGGCCCTGTCGGCGCTGTCCGGGCTCGGCGGCATGGTCTCGGTCGCGGCTCCCGCCGAGGCGGTGCGGCGACGGCTGGAGACCTACCCCGGTCGGATCAGCGTCGCCGCGGTCAACGGGCCGGCGTCGGTGGTCGTGGCCGGCGACGCGGACGCCCTGGACGAGCTGCTCGCCGAGTGCGAGCGCGACGGCGTACGAGCCCGGCGGATCAACGTGGACTACGCCTCGCACTCCGCCCACGTGGAGCGGATCCGCGACGCCGTGCTGGCCGCCCTGGAAGGGCTCACGCCCGGCCCGGCGGCCATCCCGTTCTACTCCACTGTCACCGGTGAGCCGCTGGACACCACGATGCTGGACGGCGACTACTGGTTCCGCAACCTGCGCCAGCAGGTCCTCTTCGCGCAGACCGTGGAACGCCTGCGCGCCGACGGGCACACCGTCTTCATCGAGTGCAGCCCGCACCCCGTCCTGACCGGCGGGCTCACCGAACTGCTCGGCGGCACTGACGACGACGCCGCCGCGGTCATCGGCAGTCTGCGCCGGGACGAGGGCGGCCTCGACCGTTTCACCCGGTCACTGGCCGAGGCCCACGTGCACGGCGTCCGACTGGACTGGCCGGCGGTGTTCCCCGGCGCGCGTACCGTCGCCCTGCCCACCTACCCGTTCCAGCACCAGCGCTTCTGGCTGGAGGTGGAGTTCGGCGCCGCCGACCCGAGCACCGGCACCGGCAGCGGCACCCCGGCCGAGGCCGGCTTCTGGGCGGCCGTGGACCGCGCCGACGTCGACGCGCTCACCGCCACCCTCGGGGTCGGAGGTGAGGTGGTCGAGCCGATCCTGCCCAGCCTCACCTCGTGGCACCGGGGCAGTCGCGACCAGGCGACCGTCGACTCCTGGCGGTACCACATCGCGTGGCGCCCGCACCCGGGAGGCGCCGACGGCGCCCCCGCCGGCACCTGGCTGGTCCTGGTGCCCGCCGGGCGGCGCGACGACGACCGGGTCACCGCGGCCCTCGACGCCCTCGGCCAGCACGCCGCCGGGGTCATCGCCGTCGAGGTCGACACCCGCACCGCCGACCGGGACTCGCTGGCCGACACCCTGCGCGGCGCGCAGCCCGGAGGCATCCTCTCCCTGCTCGCCCTGGACGAGCAACCGCTGCCGGACCACCCGGACGTGCCGGCCGGCTTCGCCGCCACTGTCGCGCTCACCCAGGCACTCGGGATCGCCGACCTCGGTGCGCCCCTGTGGTGCGCCACCTCGGGGGCGGTGTCGGTCGGTCGTACCGACCCGGTCACCAACCCGGCCCAGGCCCTGGTCTGGGGCTTCGGGCGGGTCGCCGCGCTGGAGCACCCGGACCGGTGGGGTGGGCTCGTCGACGTCCCGGCCGAACTGGACGACCGCACCCGACGACTGCTCGCCACAGTCGTCTCCGGCGCCACCGGCGAGGACCAGGTTGCACTGCGCAGCAGCGGCGTCTTCGGCCGCCGCCTGGTCCGCGCGCCGCTCGCCGAGACGACCCCGACCCGCCGCTGGAACCCCGAGGGCACCGTCCTGATCACCGGCGGCACCGGCGCGCTGGGTGGCCACATCGCCCGCTGGCTGGCCCGCTCCGGAGCCGGGCACCTGCTGCTGCTCAGCCGCCGTGGACCGGACGCGCCGGGCGCCGCCGACCTCGCCGCCGAACTCACCGGACTGGGCACCACGGTCTCCGTGGTGGCCTGCGACGCCGGCGACCGGGACGCGCTGGCCCGGGTCCTCGCGGACGTGCCGGCCGCGCACCCGTTGACCGCCGTCGTGCACACCGCCGCCGCCATCGACGACACCGTCGTCGACGCCCTCGACGTCGACCGGATGTCGCGTGCCCTGCACGCCAAGATGACCGCCGCGACAAACCTGGACGAGCTGACCCGTGAGCTGGACCTCGCCGTCTTCATGCTCTGCTCGTCGGTGGCCGGCACCCTCGCCAGCTCCGGCGTGGGCAACTACGCCCCGGCCAACGCCTACCTCGACGCGCTCGCCCAGCAGCGTCGCGCCACCGGCCGGCACGCCCTCTCGGTGGCCTGGGGCGCCTGGGACGGCGGCGGCCTCGCCGACGGCCGATTCGGCGACCTGCTCGACCGGCACGGGATGCCCGGCATGCAACCAGCGCTCGCCATCGAGGCGCTGCGCGGCGCGGTCGACCACGACGAGACGTACCTGACCATCGCCGACATCGCCTGGGAGCGGTACTTCGTCGCCTTCACCGCCACCCGGGCGGCCCCGCTGCTCGACGTGGTGCCCGAGGTGCGGGAACTGCTGTCGCGCGCCGCGACGACCGCGGCCGACGACCCGGCCGCGACACCCACCAACGGGTACGCCCGGCAGCTCGCCGGCCAGTCCGAGGCGGACCAGCGGCGCACGCTGCTCGACCTGGTCCGCGCCCAGGTGGCCGCGGTGCTCAGCTACCCGTCACCGGAGGCGGTCGAGCCGCGCCGCACCTTCCAGGAACTCGGCTTCGACTCGGTGACCGGCGTCGAGCTGCGCAACCGGCTGGCCCGCGCCACCGGCCTGCGCCTGCCGGCCACCATGGTCTTCGACCACCCGTCGCCGCACGCCCTCAGCGCCCGTCTGCGGGAACAGCTAGTGGACACCGACCCGGGACCAGCCACCCCGACCCCGACGACCCCGGTGGCGGTCGACGAGCCGATCGCCATCGTCGGCATGAGCTGCCGCTACCCGGGCGGCGTCGGCTCGCCGGAGGACCTGTGGCGGCTGGTCAGCGCGGACGGCGACGGCATGGGCGCGTTTCCTACGGATCGGGGCTGGGATTTAGGGGTGTTGTTCGATCCCGATCCCGACAACGCTGGGACCACATACACCCGGAATGGCGGGTTCCTCTACGACGTAGGTGAGTTCGATGCCGAATTCTTTGGTGTCAATCCGCGTGAGGCATTAGCGATGGATCCTCAGCAGCGGCTGTTGTTGGAAGCCTCGTGGGAGGCCGTCGAGCGCGCCGGAATCGACCCGGCGGCACTCGCCGGTTCGCGTACGGGCGTCTTCGCCGGCACCAACGGCTCCGACTATTCGGCCGTGCTGTTCGGCGCCTCCGAAGGCTTGGAGGGCTACCTGGCCACCGGCAACGCCGGCGCGGTCCTGTCCGGCCGGGTGTCCTACGTCCTGGGCCTGGAGGGCCCTGCGGTCACCGTCGACACGGCCTGCTCGTCGTCGCTGGTGGCGCTGCATCTCGCTGCGCAGGCCCTGCGCAGCGGCGAGTGCGATCTCGCCCTGGCCGGTGGTGTGACAGTGATGGCCACCCCGTCGTTGTTCGTCGGTTTCTCCCGTCAGCGGGGCCTGGCCGCCGACGGGCGCTGCAAGGCCTTCGCGGGTGCCGCCGACGGCACCGGATTCTCCGAGGGCGTCGGAATGCTTCTCGTGGAGAGGCTTTCCGACGCGCGCCGAAACGGTCACCGCGTACTCGCTGTGGTCCGCGGTTCCGCTGTCAATCAGGACGGTGCCTCGAATGGTCTGACCGCGCCGAACGGGCCCTCCCAACAACGCGTCATCCGGGCCGCTCTCGCCAATTCCGGATTGTCCGCCGCGGATGTCGACGTGGTCGAGGCGCACGGCACCGGCACCCGGCTCGGCGACCCGATCGAGGCCCAGGCGCTGCTCGCCACCTACGGTCAGGAACGTCCCGCCGACCAGCCGCTGTGGCTCGGGTCGGTCAAGTCGAACATCGGGCACACCCAGGCCGCCGCCGGTGTCGCCGGCATCATCAAGATGGTCGAGGCGCTGCGCCACGGGACCCTGCCGCGGACGTTGCACGTGGACGAGCCGACGCCGCAGGTGGACTGGTCCGACGGCGCGGTGGAGCTGCTCACCGAGGCGCGGCCGTGGAGTGCGGGCGAGCGCCCGCGTCGGGCCGGTGTCTCCTCGTTCGGCGTCTCCGGCACCAACGCCCACGTGATCATCGAGGAAGCGCCGACCGTGGACGCCGACGAGGTCACCGCGACGACGTCGGACGTGCCGTGGCTGCTGACCGGGCGCACCGCGAAGGCGATCGCCGACCAGGCCCAGCGGCTCGCCGCGCTGGACGCCGCACCCGGAGAGGTGGCCTACTCGCTGGCCGCGACCCGCTCGGCGTTCAGCCAGCGGGCCGTCGTGCTCGGCCCGGACCACGCGCCCGGTCTGGACGCCCTGGTCGACGGTCTGCCGTCGAGCACAGTCATCTCCGGGTCGACGTACCCCGACGCGGAGGTCGTCTTCGTCTTCCCCGGCCAGGGTTCACAGTGGATCGGCATGGCGGTGGGCCTGCTCGACGCCGAGCCGGTCTTCGCGGCCCGGATCGCCGAGTGCGCCGCGGCCCTGGACGCGTTCGTCGACTGGAACCTGCTCGACGTCCTGCGCTCCGACGACCCGCGGTGGCTGGAGCGGGTGGACGTCGTGCAGCCCGTCCTCTGGGCGGTCAACGTCGCCCTCGCCGACGTCTGGCGGGCCAGGGGTGTCGTACCGGACGCGGTGATCGGTCACTCGCAGGGTGAGATCGCGGCGGCCTGTGTCGCCGGGGTCCTCTCCCTCGGCGACGCCGCAAAGGTGGTCGCGCTGCGCAGCAGGGCGCTGCTGACGATCGCCGGCACGGGCGGCATGGTCTCGGTCAACGCCGGCCTGGACGTGGTCACCAGGTTGCTTCCCGACGGCGTGAGCGTCGCGGCCGTCAACGGCCCCACCAGCGTGGTCGTCGCCGGGGTTCCGGAAAGCCTCGACGTCTTCCTGGCCGTCGCGGAGGCAGCCGGCGTACGCGCCAGGCGGGTGAAGGTCGACTACGCCTCGCACTGCGCCCTGGTCGAGCCGGTCGAGGCCGAGCTGGCCCGACTGCTCGACGGTGTCACGCCGCTGGCCGGCGAGGTGCCGGTGTTCTCCTCCGTTCAGGACGGCGCCACGATGGACGCCGCCTACTGGTACCGCAACCTACGCCAGCCGGTGCGCCTGGACCTGGCCGTCGAGGCCGCGTACGCCGCCGGTCACCGGATCTTCATCGAGGTCAGCGCCCACCCGGTGCTCACCGGCGCGATCGCCGACACTGTGGACGCGGCCACGATCGGCACCCTGCGCCGCGACGCCGGTGGCACCGACCAGGTCGTACGGTCGCTGGCCGAGGCCTGGGTGCAGGGAGCCCCGGTTGACTGGAGCACCGTCATCCCGGCCACCCGGGTCGTCGACCTGCCCACCTACCCGTTCCAGCACCAGCGCTACTGGCCCTCTGGCGGAGGCGCGATGAGCGCCATCGACCCGGTGGACAGCGAGTTCTGGAAGGCCGTCGAGGACGGCGACCTCAGCCCACTGGGCATCACCGGCGACGGCGGCGACCTGCTGCCCGCACTCGCCACCTGGCGGCGCGCCCGCAGGGAGAGGGACACCACCGACACCTGGCGCCACACCGTCGGCTGGACCCCCATCCCGGACGCCGGCACACCGCCCCGGCTCGACGGCACCTGGCTGCTCGTCGTACCGGACACCACCGACCAGCACCGGATCGCCACCGACTGCGCCGCCGCCCTGCGCGAGCACGGCGCGGAGGTCCTGGAGATCGCACCCGCCACCACCGAGCGCGCCGAGCTGGCCAGTTTGCTCAACCGGCTCTCCGACATCGACATCCCGCTCGCCGGCGTCCTGTCGCTGCTCGCGCTCGACCAACGTCCGGATCGAGAGAACCCGCAGATCACCACCGGGACGACCGCCACGCTGACGCTGCTGCAGACGCTCGGCGACATCGGTTCCCCGGCGAAACTGTGGTGCGTCACCCGTGGGGCGGTTGCCGTCGCCCCCGGCGAGGACGTGCCGCATCCGGCCCAGGCGATGCTCTGGGGCCTTGGACCCGTACTCGAGGCCGAGGACCCGCAGCGCTTCGGCGGGCTGATCGATCTGCCCGACACTCTCGACCCGGTGGCCGGAACCCGGCTCGCCGTCACCCTTCGCGGCGAGCCGGGTTCAACCGGCGAGAACCAGGTGGCCATCCGGTCCGCGGGGGCGGTCGCCCGCCGCCTGCGACCGGCGCCGCTCAACGCCCCGGCACCGACGACCGGATGGGCACCGACCGGCACCACACTGATCACCGGTGGCACCGGCGCGATCGGCGCACACGTGGCCCGCTGGCTGGCCGGACGTGGCGCCGAGCACCTGGTGCTCACCAGCCGCCGGGGCCCGGACGCCCCCGGCGCCGGTGACCTGCGCACCGAGTTGGAACAGCTCGGCGCCCGGGTGACCATCGCCGCCTGCGACGTCGCCGACCGCGACGCGGTACGCGGACTGCTCGACGGCATCGACGACCTGACCGCCGTCTTCCACCTCGCGGGGACCCGCGACTCGGGCCTGCTGACCGGACTCACCGGTGCGCGTCTGGCCGCCGTCGCCGCCGGCCGGGCGACCGGCGCCCGTCACCTGCACGAGCTGACCCGCGATCACGACCTGACCGCGTTCGTGCTGTTCTCGGCGCTCGCCGGGACTCTCGGCAGCACCGGGCAGGGCGCGTACGCCGCCACGAACGCGTACCTCGACGCCCTGGCTGACCGGCGCACCGCCGCCGGCCTTCCCGCCACCTCGATCGCCTGGAGCGGATGGGCGCAGAGCGAGGCCACCGACGGCCCCGCGACCACCCCGCTGCCCACCCCGGCCGCCCTGACCGCGCTGGGTCAGGTCCTCGACCACGCCGACACCCGGATCGTGGTGGCCGACATCGCCTGGGACCGCTTCACCGAACAGCACCCGGCCGGCCCGCCGCGCCTGGTCAGCGACCTGCCTGCGGTGCGTGCCGCGGTGGCCGCCGGCACCGGCGACCCGTCGAGCGCGCCCTGGCTGCGCCGGATCGACGGTCTGGACCCGGCCGAGCGGGACGCCGTCCTGCTCGACCTGGTCCGCGCCCAGGCGGCCTCGGTGCTCGGCCACCCGGACAGCACGGCGGTCGAGCCGGACCGGGCGTTCAAGGAACTGGGCTTCGACTCGCTGACGGCGGTGCAGCTGCGCAACCAGATCAGCGTGGTGACCGGCGTCAAGCTCCCGGCGACGCTGGCCTTCGACCACCCCAACGCCCGGGCCCTCACCGCACACCTGGTGGGCCGGATCGTCGGTGACTCGGCTGCCGAGCTGCCGCTGTTGGCCGAGGTGGACCGGCTCGCCGGGCTGATCGCCGGGCGAACCCTCGACAAGGGCGCGCGGTCGCAGCTCACCGCGCGGCTCCAGACACTCCTGGCCGACCTGCACGGAACCACCGAACACAGCGGCGACACCGTCACCGAGAAGCTCCAGTCGGCCAGCGCCGACGAGATCTTCGACTTCATCGACACGCAACTTTCGGTGTCCTGACCGAACGATGCGCGCATCCGGAGGGGTTGGCAAGCGATGCTGACTGAAGACAAGCTCCTCGACTATCTGAAGCGGGTCACCGCCGACCTGCACCAGACGCGGCAACGGCTGCGCGAGGTCGAGGCGGGCGAGCAGGAGCCCATCGCCATCATCGGCATGGGCTGCCGCTTCCCCGGCGACGTGCGTGCCCCCGAGGACCTGTGGCAACTGCTGCTCGACGGACGCGACGCGATGGCCGAGTTCCCGGACGACCGGGGCTGGGACCTGGACGCGCTGTTCGGCGACGGCGCGGCGGGCACCTCCGCCGCCCGCCAGGCCGGCTTCGTCTACGACGCGGCCGACTTCGACGCGGCCTTCTTCGGCATCTCGCCGCGCGAGGCCACCGCAATGGACCCGCAGCAGCGGATGCTGCTGGAGGTCACCTGGGAGGCCCTGGAGGACGCCGGGATCGACCCGTCGACGTTGAAGGGCAGCCAGACCGGTGTCTTCGCCGGCACCGCCGGTCAGGACTACGGCACGCTGCTGCTGGGCGCCTCCGAAGGACTGGAAGGGCACCTGCTCACCGGCAACGCCGCCGCTGTCGTCTCCGGGCGGGTCTCGTACTGCCTCGGGCTGGAGGGCCCGGCGGTCACCGTCGACACCGCGTGCTCGTCGTCGCTGGTGGCGCTGCACCTCGCCGCACAGGCCCTACGCCAGCAGGAATGCGGGCTCGCGCTGGCCGGAGGCGCCACCGTGATGGCCACCCCCGGCGCGTTCCTGGAGTTCTCCCGCCAGGGCGGGCTGTCCGGCGACGGGCGGTGCAAGGCGTTCGCCGCCGCGGCCGACGGCACCGGCTGGGCGGAGGGCGCCGGCGTGCTCGTCCTGGAGCGGCTCAGTGACGCGCAACGCAACGGCCACCCGATCCTCGCCGTGATCCGCGGCTCGGCGGTCAACCAGGACGGCGCATCCAACGGGCTCAGCGCGCCGAACGGCCCGGCGCAGCAGCGCGTCATCCAACGGGCACTGGCCAACGCCGGCCTCACCCCGGCACAGATCGACACGGTCGAGGCGCACGGCACCGGCACCAGCCTCGGCGACCCCATCGAGGCGCAGGCCCTCATCGCCACCTACGGGAAGGACCGCGACCCGGAGCGTCCGCTGTGGCTCGGCTCGATCAAGTCCAACCTCGGGCACACGCAGGCCGCCGCCGGGGTCGCCGGCATCATCAAGATGGTCCTGGCGATGCGCGCCGGTGTCCTGCCGCAGACGCTGCACGTCGACGAGCCGACCCCGCAGGTCGACTGGTCCGAGGGCGCCGTCGAGCTGCTCACCAGCCGGCGGCCGTGGCCGCGGACCGGGGAGCCCCGCCGCTCGGCGGTCTCCTCCTTCGGGGTCAGCGGCACCAACGTGCACGTCGTCCTCGAACAGGCCCCGGAGGTAGCGGACGACACCGCGCCCGCACCGGCGGTCAGCTCGACGCCGGACGGACCGTGGTTGCTGTCCGGGCGTACCGAACGGGCACTGCGGGCGCAGGCGGCGAAACTGCTCGCCCGGGTGGCCGGCGACGACCGGGTCGACCTGCGCGACCTGGCGTACGCCCTGACGACCGCCCGCGGCACGTTCGACCACCGGGCTGTGCTCCTGCCCGGTGACCGCGCCGACCTGGTGCACCGGCTCGCGGCGCTGGCGGAGGGGCGCCTCGACACCGGAGTGCTCGTCGGCCAGCGGGGGACAGCGCGTACCGCCTTTCTCTTCTCCGGTCAGGGCTCCCAGCGCGCCGGCATGGGCACCGAGCTGGCCGCCGCGTACCCCGCCTTCGCGGCGGCGTTCGACGAGGTCTGCGACGCGCTCCAGCCGCACCTGGAGCAGCCGCTGCGCCAGGTGATCGCGGAGAACCCGGACGGCCTGCTGGACCAGACCGCCTACACCCAGGCCGGTCTCTTCGCCGTCGAGGTGGCGTTGTACCGGCTGATCGAGTCCTGGGGCATCGTCCCCGACCACCTGATCGGTCACTCCGTCGGTGAGCTGGCCGCGGCGCATGTCGCCGGGGTGCTGTCCCTGGCCGACGCCGCGACCCTGGTCGCCGCTCGCGGCACGCTGATGCAGGCGCTGCCCTCGGGCGGGGCGATGATCGCGGTTCGGGCCACCGAGGCCGAGGTGCTGCCGCTGCTGACCGAGGGCGTGTCGATCGCGGCGGTCAACGGCCCGCGCTCCATCGTGCTCTCCGGCCGGCAGGACGCGGTCGAGGCCGTCGCCGCGCACTTCGGCAAGGCCAAGCGGCTGACCGTGAGCCACGCCTTCCACTCGGCGCTGATGGAGCCGATGCTCGACGACTTCCGCCGGGTCGCCGAGAGCATCACCTATCACGAACCGCGAATCCCGATCGTCTCCAACGTCACCGGCCGGCTCGACGAGCGACAGGACGCCGCCTACTGGGTGCGGCACGTCCGGGACGCGGTCCGCTTCGCCGACGGCATCACCGCGCTGGCGGACGCCGGCGTCACCACCCTGCTGGAGATCGGCCCGGGCGGCGTCCTCACCGCTCTGGCCGAGGACTGCCTGACCGACGGTCAGGTGGTGGTCGCCGCGCTGCGCAAGGACCGCCCCGAACCGGTTGCCCTGCTCGCCGCGGTCGGCCGCCTGCACGTGCACGGTGTGTCCCCGGACTGGCGTGCCGTGCTCCCCGCCGGCCGGCCGGTGCACCTGCCCACCTACGCCTTCCAACACGAGCGCTACTGGCCGGACACCTCCCGCCGATGGACCGGCGACCTGACCAACGTGGGCGTACGCCCGGCCGGGCACCCGCTGCTCGGCGCGGCCGTCGCGCTCGCCGACGGCGGCGGCTTCCTCTACACCGGCCGTCTCAGCCTGGAGCAGCACTCCTGGCTCGCCGACCACGCCGTGCAGGGCACCGTGCTGGTGCCCGGCACCGGTTTCGTGGAACTCGCGCTGCGCGCCGGTGAGCAGGTCGGCTGCGGTCATCTGCGGGAACTCACCCTCCAGGCGCCGCTGGTGCTGGCCGAGCGCGGCGACACCGAACTTCAGGTGTGGGTCGGCCCGGCCGAGGACGACGGCTCCCGCGCGGTGACCGTCCACTCCCGAGCGGTCGACGTCACCGACCCGGACAAGCCGTGGACCTGCCACGCCGCCGGGACGGTCCAGGCCGCCGAGGCGTCCACCGCCGACTGGCGGGACTTCACCAACTGGCCGCCGGCCGGGGCACACCCCGCCGACCTGACCGGCTTCTACGACAGGCTCGCCGCGCAGGGCTTCACCTACGGACCCGCGTTCCAGGCGCTCCAGCGGGCCTGGGTGGCCGGCGAGTACGCGTACGCCGAGGTGCGTATCCCGGACGGCAGCGGCACCGACCCGGCGGACTTCGGTCTGCACCCGGCGCTGCTCGACGCGGCCATGCACGCCACCGGCCTGCTGCCGGCCCGCACGACCGAGCAGGGCAACCGGCTCCCGTTCGCCTGGAACGACGTCGCCCTGCACTCGGCCGGCGCCACCGACCTGCGGGTCCGGGTGCGGATCGCGGAGAACGCCGACGTGAGCGTCGCCGTCGCGGACGCCACCGGCGCGCCGGTCGCCGAGGTGCGGGTGCTCACGCTGCGGCCCATCTCCGCCGAACAACTCGCCACCACCGACGACACGCTCTTCCACGTCGACTGGCCGGCCGTCACGACCACCGCCGTCGACCCGGGCCGGATCGTGATCCTCGGCGACGATCTGCCCGAACTCGACGCTCGCGGCGTCGACCGCTACCCGGACCTCGCGGCCCTCGGTGTCGCTGTGGCCGGTGGGGCGGACCGCCCGGACCTGGTCCTGGCCGACTGCTCCGGGACGGACCCGGACCCGCGATCCACCCACACCACCACCATCGCCGCGCTGGTCACCGCGCAGCACTGGCTGGACGACCCGGCCTTCGACGGGGCCCGGCTGGTCCTGGTCACCCACGGGGCGATCGCCGCCGGCCCGGACGAGGACGTCACCGACCTGTCCGCCGCCCCGGTCTGGGGCCTGATCCGCTCGGCCCAGTCGGAGAACCCGGAGCGCTTCGTCCTGGCCGACCTGGACGCGCACCCGGAGAGCGCGGGCCGGCTGATCGAGGCGGTCACCTCCGGCGAACCGCAGGTCGCCGTCCGGCGCGGCACGGTACGGGTGCCCCGGCTGGCCCGGCTCGCCCCGGCCCGCGAGCCGCACCGCTCGCTCGACCCGGACGGCACCGTCCTGATCACCGGTGCCACCGGCACCCTGGGCGGCCTGCTCGCCCGGCACCTCGTCACCCTGCACGGCGCGCGGCACCTGCTGCTCACCAGTCGCCGGGGCGGCGCCGCCGAAGGCACCGCCGAGCTGTGCGCCGAACTGACCAGGCTGGGCGCCGCGGTGACCCTGGAGGCCTGCGACACCGCCGACCGGGACGCGGTCGCCGCGCTGCTCGCCTCGGTGCCCGCCGAGCATCCCCTGACCGCCGTGGTGCACGTCGCCGGGGTCTCCGACGACGGCGTGGTCAGCGCGCTCACCCCGGACCGGGTCGGCGCGGTGCTGCGGCCCAAGGTCGATGCGGCCCACCACCTGCACGAGCTGACCCGGGACGCGGACCTGAGCGCGTTCGTCCTGTTCTCCTCGCTCGCCGCGACCCTCGGCGGTGGCGGTCAGGGCAACTACGCGGCGGCGAACGCCTACCTGGACGCGCTCGCCCAGCACCGGCGGGCCGCCGGGCTGCCCGCGGTGTCGCTGGTCTGGGGCCTGTGGGACGCCCGCAGCGGCATGTCCGAGCACCTGGACGACACCCACTTCTCCCGCATCGCCCGCGGCGGCATCGTCTCGATGCCGTCCGACGACGCGCTCGCGCTCTTCGACAGGGCGATCGCCGCCTCCGTACCGGTGGTCGCGCCGGCCCGGCTGGACTTCGCCGCGCTGCGCGCTCAGGCCGTCCAGGGCGGCGTCCCGGTGCTGCTGCGCGGTCTGGTCCGGCTGCCGGGTGGCAGGCCGGGCACCAAGACCCGCGCCGGCAACGCGTTCCTCACCCACCTCGCCGCCCTCGCCGAGGCGGACCGGGAGCGCGCACTGCTCGATCTCGTACGCGGACAGGCAGCCGCCGTCCTGGGCCACTCCGGTCCGGCGGCCGTCCCGCCGCAGCAACCCCTCTCCGAACTCGGCGTCGACTCGCTGACCGCCGTGGAGATCCGCAACCAGTTGGGCGGTGCGACCGGGCTGCGCCTGCCGGCCACTCTCATCTTCGACTACCCGACCCCGCAGGCTCTCGCCGGATACCTGCACGACCAGCTGATCGGCATCGAGGCACCGGCACCGGCGAGCCCCGAGGCCGCGCCGATCGCCGCGGACGAGCCGATCGCCATCGTGGGCATGGCCTGCCGCTACCCCGGCGGTGTGCGCACGCCCGAGGACCTGTGGCACCTGGTCGACCTGGGCAGCGACGGGATCACCGGGGTCCCGGAGGACCGGGGCTGGGACATCGCGGGTCTCTACGACCCGGACGCGGACCGACCGGGCGGCTTCTACGTCCGGGAGGGCGGCTTCCTCGACGGGGCCACCGACTTCGACGCCGCGTTCTTCGGGATCAGCCCCCGCGAGGCCGTCGCCATGGACCCGCAGCAGCGGGTGCTCCTGGAGGTCTCCTGGGAGGCGATCGAGCGGGCCGGCATCGACCCGGTGTCGTTGCGCGGCAGCCGGACCGGCGTGTTCGCCGGCACCAGCGGCCAGGACTACGGCGGCGTGCTCGGCCGTGACCCGTCCAGCGTGGGCGGTTTCGGCCTGACCAGTACCACCGCCAGCGTCATCTCCGGTCGTGTCTCGTACGCGCTCGGGTTGGAGGGGCCGTCGCTGTCGGTGGACACCGCCTGCTCCTCGTCGCTGGTCGCCCTGCACCTCGCGGCCCAGGCGCTGCGGCAGGGGGAGTGCTCCCTCGCGCTGGTCGGTGGCGTGATGGTGATGGCGACCCCGGCCGCGTTCGTCGCGTTCAGCCAGCAGCGCGGGCTGGCCCCGGACGGTCGGTGCAAGTCGTTCGCCGGGTCCGCCGACGGGATCGGCTGGGCCGAGGGCGCCGGCGTCCTGGTGGTCGAACGGCTCTCCGACGCGCGGCGCAACGGCCACCAGGTCCTCGCCGTGGTCCGGGGCAGCGCGATCAACCAGGACGGCGCCTCCAACGGGCTGACCGCCCCGAACGGCCCCTCTCAGCAGCGCGTCATCCGGGCCGCCCTGGCCAACGCGGGCCTGGGCGCCGCCGACGTCGACGTGGTCGAGGCGCACGGCACCGGGACGGTGCTGGGCGACCCGATCGAGGCACAGGCGCTGCTCGCCACCTACGGTCAGGCCCGGCCCGCCGACCGGCCGCTGCGGCTCGGGTCGATCAAGTCGAACATCGGGCACGCGCAGGCCGCCGCCGGCGTCGCCGGGATCATCAAGATGGTCGCGGCGATCCGCAACGAGACGATGCCGCGCACCCTGCACGTGGACGAGCCCACCCCCGAGGTGGACTGGTCGGCCGGCGCGGTCGAGCTGCTCACCGACGCCCGGCCGTGGGAGGCGTACGGGCGTCCGCGCCGGGCCGGCGTCTCGTCGTTCGGTGTCTCCGGCACCAACGCGCACGTGATCATCGAGGAGGCGCCGGCAGCGCCGGTCGACGAGCCGGCCGTGGTGTCGCAGGACGTGCCGTGGGTGCTGTCCGGGCGTACCGCCAAGGCTGTCGCCGACCAGGCCCGCCGGCTCACCGACCTTGGTTCGGCCCCGGCCGAGATCGCTCACTCGCTGGTGGCCCGATCCCAGTTCCTCCAGCGGGCGGTGGTGCTCGGTCCGGATCACCGCGGTGGCCTCGTGGCCTTGGCCGACGGGTTGCCGTCCAGCACTGTGGTTTCCGGTGCCGCGCGCTCGGCCGGTGTGGTGTTCGTGTTCCCGGGTCAGGGTTCGCAGTGGGTCGGTATGGCCACTGAGTTGTTGGATGCGGAGCCGGTGTTCGCGGCGCGGATCGCGGAGTGCGCGGCGGCGCTGGATCCGTTCGTGGACTGGAATCTGTTGGAGGTGTTGCGCTCGGACGATCCGTTGGAGCGGGTGGATGTGGTGCAGCCGGTCCTGTGGGCGGTGCACGTGTCTCTCGCGGAGGTGTGGCGGGCGAAGGGTGTGACTCCGGATGCGGTGATCGGTCATTCGCAGGGGGAGATCGCGGCGGCCTGTGTGGCCGGGGTGCTGTCGCTCAGTGACGCGGCGAGGGTCGTGGCGTTGCGGAGCAAGGCTCTGCTGTCGATCGCGGGCACTGGTGGGATGGTGTCGGTCAACGCCGGCCTGGACGTGGTCACCCCGTTGTTGACCGACGGTGTGAGTGTTGCGGTGGTCAATGGTCCGACGAGTGTCGCCGTGGCCGGTGCCGATCTGGATGCGTTCCTGGCGGCTGCGGAGGCGGCCGGGGTGCGGGCCAGGCGGGTCAAGGTCGATTACGCCTCACACTGCGCTCTGGTCGAGCCGGTGGAAGCGGAACTGGCCCGTGTCCTCGACGGTGTGCGAGCGCAGCCCGGTGCGGTGCCGGTGTTCTCCACGCTGGAGGACGGCGGCGTGATGGACGCCGGCTACTGGTATCAGAATCTGCGTCAACCGGTGCGTCTCGACCTGGCCGTCGAGGCGGCGCAGGCGGCCGGGCACCGGATCTTCATCGAGGTCAGCGCGCACCCGGTGCTCACCGGCGCGATCGCCGACACCGCCGACGTTCCCGCCGTCGGCACGCTACGCCGAGGCGAAGGTGGCCCCCGGCAGGTGGTGCGGGCCCTCGCCGAGGCCTGGGTGCAGGGCGCCCCAGTCGACTGGAGCACCGTCGTCCCGCCGACCCGGACCGTCGACCTGCCCACCTACCCGTTCCAGCACCAGCGGTTCTGGGTCGACGAGGTCAACCTCCCGGTCACCGCCGACATCGCCACCGCCGGACTCAGCGCCGCCAACCACCCGATGCTCGGCGCCGCCATCCCGCTGCTCGACTCCGACGGGGTCCTCTTCACCGGCCTGCTCTCCGTCGAGGCCCACCCATGGCTCGGCGAGCACAAGGTGATGGGCGCCAACGTCATGCCCGGCACCGCCTTCGTCGAACTGGCCCTGCACGTCGCCAACCAGACCGGATGCCGGCGGCTGGAAGAACTCACCCTGCTCACCCCGCTGATCGTGCCCGAGCGCGGCGCCCGCCAACTACAGCTCTGGGTGGGCCCACCGGACGGCAACGGCCGGCGTGCCTTCAACGTCCGCTCCCGCTCCGACGACGGAGAGCCCGCCGACGCGCTCAGCCCCACCGGCTGGATCCACCACGCCACCGGCGCGATCAGCACCGCCGCCGATCCGGCCGCACCGACCGACCTCACCACCTGGCCACCGCCCGGCGCCCGGCCGGTCGACCTCACCGAGTTCTACGAGGCCGTCAGCCGGACCGCGTTCGACTACGGACCGATGTTCCAGGGCCTGCGCGCCGCCTGGGTCACCGAGGACGACGTCTACGCGGAACTGTCCCTGCCCGAGTCGGGCAGGGCCGCCGCAGGCGCGTACGGCATGCACCCGGCCCTGCTCGACGCCGGGCTCCAGGCCATGTCGCTCAACAACTTCCTGACCCGGATGGGCGACGGTGAACCCGCCGAACGGAGCCGCCTGCCGTTCGTCTGGAGTGGCATCTCGCTGCACGCCACCGGCTCCTCCAGCTTCCGGATCCGGCTCAAGCCGGCCGGCGCCGTCGGTGTCTCGTTCACCGTCGCCGACAGCACCGGCGCCCCGGTCGCCGAGATCGACTCGCTGATCATGCGGCCGGTCTCGGCGGACCGGCTGGCCAGTGCCCGTGGCGGCGACCACGAGTCGCTGTACCGGCTGGACTGGACTCCGGTGCTGCCCGCAACCGCGCCGGCTACCGCCGTTGTCGGCGCCGACCCGTACCAGCTCACCGGTGTCGCCGGGACCGGGTACCCGGACCTGGCCGCGCTGGCGAACGCGCCGGCCGTACCCGAGCTGGTCTTCGTGACGCTCGAAGCGGATCCACTGCGGACGGCCGAACCCGGCGTCGGCGCCCGGCACAGCACCACGCTCGCGCTCGACCTGGTGCAGCGATGGCTCGCGGAGCCGGCCTTCGGCGCGTCGCGCTTGGTCGTCGTCACCCGCGGCGCGGTCGCGGCGAACACCGACGATGCGGCCGGTGACCTGGCCGCGGCCGCCGCGTGGGGCCTGATCCGCACCGCCCAGGCCGAGAACCCGGACCGGTTCGTCCTGCTCGACCTCGACGACGATCCCACCTCACTCGCGGTGGCCGTCCCGGCGGTCGCCTCCGGCGAGCCGCAGGTGGTCGTCCGCGCCGGCCGTCCGCTGGCACCACGCCTGGCGCCGGTCCCGGTCGCCCCGGAACCGCGCGCGGACATCACGCCCGGCGACCCGGACGGCACCGTGCTGATCAACGGCGGCACCGGCACCCTCGGCGGGTTGCTCGCCCGGCATCTCGTCACCGAGCACGGCGCCCGGCGGCTGGTGCTGACCGGACGTCGCGGACGCTCCGCCGACGGGGTGGACGACCTGGTCACCGACCTGACCGACCTTGGCGCCGAGGTCACAGTGGAGGCCTGCGATGCCACCGACCGGGACGCCCTCGCGGCGGTCCTGGACCGGATACCGGCTGACTGGCCACTGACCGTCGTGCACGCTGCGGGCGCACTCGACGACGGTGTCGTCACCGCGCTGACCCCGGAGCGCATCGACGCCGTACTGGCGCCGAAGACCGACGCCGCGTGGAACCTGCACGTGCTGACCCGGGACCGCAAGATCGCCCGGTTCGTGCTCTTCTCCTCGGCGGCCGGCGTGCTGGGCGGCGCGGGGCAGGGCAACTACGCGGCGGCAAACGCCTTCCTGGATGAGCTGGCCCGCCACCGCAGGGCGCTCGGCCTGCCCGCCGAATCCCTGGCCTGGGGCCTGTGGGAGCAGGCCAGCGGCATGACCGGGCACCTGGACGGTGCCGACCTGCGCCGGGTGGCGCGCGGCGGGGTCCGGCGACTGCCGACCGCCCGGGCGCTCGCCCTGTTCGACACGGCAGGTGTGCTGGACGAGCCGTTGCTGATCCCCGCCGACCTGGACCTGGCCGGGCTGCGCAACCAGCCGGTGGAGACAGTGCCGGCGCTGCTGCGCGGACTCGTCCGTGGCGCCACCCGGCCGGTCGCCGAACCGGCCGGTGGCCCGTCGGTCGTGGGCCTGGCCCAGCGGCTCGCCGGTCTCGCCGACGAGGACGCCGACGCCCTGGTCCTCCAGGTGGTACGCGCCAACGTCGCCGCTGTCCTCGGCTACCCGAGCCCGGACGAGGTGGACCCGACCCTGCCGTTCAAGGAGCTGGGCTTCGACTCGCTGACCGCCGTCGAGCTGCGCAACCGGCTCAACGTCGCGACCGGCCTGCGGCTGCGCGCCACCCTCGTCTTCGACTACCCGAACGCCCACTCGCTCGCCGCGTACCTGCGGGCGCAGGTGGTGCCGGACGAGGTCGGGGCGGCCGAGCCGCTGCTGGCCGAGTTGAGTCGGATCGAAGCCGCCGTGGCCACGCTGCCCGGCGACGGACCGGTCCGCGAGCAGGTGACCAGTCGCCTGCGGGACCTGCTGGCCGGGCTGGAGCCCACCGGCGCCGCGGACGTGGCGCAGGACCTCGAGTCGGCCACCGACGACGAAATGTTCGAGTTCATCACCCGAGAGTTCGGAGTGTCGTGATGGCAGACGACGAGAAGCTTCGCCATTTCCTCAAGAAGGTCACCACCAGCCTTCAGGAGACCCGGCAGCAGCTGCACGAGGCCGAGAACCGTGACCGGGAGCCGATCGCGATCGTCTCGATGAGCTGCCGGTTCCCCGGAGGCGTACGCGGGCCGGAAGACCTCTGGCAGATGCTGGTCGGCGGGCGCGACGCGCTCGGCCCGCTCCCCGCCGACCGTGGCTGGGACCTGGAGTCGCTCTACAGCCCGGACGCGGACGCACCCGGCCAGAGCTACGTCCGGGAGGGCTCGTTCCTGACCGACGCCGCCGACTTCGACGCCGCGTTCTTCGGGATCAGCCCGCACGAGGCGCTCGCCATGGACCCACAGCAGCGGCTGCTGCTGGAGGCGTCCTGGGAGGCGATCGAGCGGGCCGGTGTCAACCCGCAGAGCCTGCGCGGCAGCCAGACCGGCGTGTTCGTCGGCATCACCCAGCAGAACTACGGCACCGCGCTGCACGAGGCGCCCGAGGGCGTCGACATGTACCTCGGCACCGGCACCACCACCAGCGTCGCGTCCGGCCGGATCGCGTACAGCCTGGGCTTCGGTGGCCCGGCCGTCACGGTGGACACGGCCTGCTCGTCGTCGCTGGTCGCGATGCACTGGGCGGTCCAGTCGCTGCGGTCGCGCGAGTGTGACCTGGCCCTGGTCGGCGGCGTCACGATCATGGCGGCGCCGGGTGCGTTCATCCTGTTCAGCAGGCAGAAGGGGCTGGCCGCGGACGGCCGGTGCAAGCCCTTCGCCGAGGCCGCCGACGGCACCGCCTGGGGAGAGGGCGTCGGCATCATCATGGCCGAGCGGCTCTCCGACGCGCAGCGCAACGGCCACCCGATCCTGGCGATCGTGCGCGGCAGCGCGACCAACCAGGACGGTGCCTCCAACGGCCTGACCGCGCCGAACGGGCCGGCCCAGGAGCGGGTCATCCGCGCCGCGCTCGCCAACGCTCGGCTCACCCCGGACCAGGTCGACACCGTCGAGTCACATGGCACCGGCACCACCCTCGGCGACCCGATCGAGGCGCAGGCGCTGCTGGAGACGTACGGCCGGGGCCGTCCGGCGGAGCACCCGCTCTGGATCACCTCGGTCAAGTCGAACATCGGGCACACCCAGTCGGCGGCCGGCATCGCCGGGCTGATCAAGGCGGTGCTCTCCATCCAGCACGGGGTCCTGCCGAAGACACTCAACGTCGACGCGCCCACCTCGCACGTGGACTGGTCGGCGGGCGCCGCGCAGGTGCTCACCGAGACGATCCCGTGGCCGGAGACCGGGCACCCGCGCCGGGCCGGGGTGTCGTCGTTCGGCGTCTCCGGCACGAACGGGCACATCATCCTGGAGCAGCCACCGGCCGAGCCCCCTGTCGATGCCACCGACGGCAGCGACGGCCAGCTCGCCGCGTGGCCGATCTCGGCACGTACCGAGGCCGGCCTCGTCGAGCAGGCCCGGCGCCTGCACGACCACCTGACCCGGCACCCCTCGCTCACACCGACGGACGTCGGCCACTCGTTGTGGAAGACCCGGGCCACCTTCGACCACCGCGCCGTCGTCGTCGGCTCCAACCGCAGGGAGATGCTGCAGATCCTCGCCGAGTTCCCCGACGGCAGCGCCCCCCGGGCCGACCGGCAGCTCGGCGGCAGGCCACTCTTCGTCTTCCCCGGCCAGGGCTCGCAGTGGCTCGGCATGGCGACCGAACTGCTCGACCAGGAGCCGGTCTTCGCCGCCCGGATCGCCGAGTGTGCCGCCGCCCTCGACCCGTACGTCGACTGGTCGCTGCTCGACGTGCTGCGCTCCACCGACCCGGCCGCGTTGAACCGGGTCGACGTGGTGCAGCCCGCGCTCTGGGCGGTGATGGTGTCGCTCGCCGAAACCTGGATCTCCCGTGGCGTACGACCCGGCGCGGTCATCGGCCACTCCCAGGGCGAGATCGCCGCCGCCTGTGTGGCCGGCGCGCTGTCGCTGACCGACGCCGCCAAGGTGGTCGCCCTGCGCAGCCGCGCGCTGCTGGCCCTGTCCGGCACCGGCGGCATGGTGTCGGTCAACGCCCCGCTCTCGGCGGTAGAACCGCTGCTCACCGACGGCATCGCCGTCGCCGCCGTGAACGGCCCGTCCAGCGTGGTCGTGGCCGGCGCCGACGTCGCAGGCTTCCTGGCCGCGGCCCAGGCGGCCGGTGTCCGCGCCCGGCAGGTCCAGGTGGACTACGCCTCGCACTGCGCCCAGGTCGAGCCGATCGAGGACGAGCTGGCCCGGCTCCTGGACGGGATCACGCCGACCGCCGGCACCGTCCCGATCATCTCCACGGTCACCGGCGAGCCGATCGACGGCTCCGCGATGAACGCCGGCTACTGGTACGACAACCTGCGCAACCCGGTCCGCCTCGACCGGGCGGTCCGCACCGCCCTGGGCGCCGGTCACGCCCTGATCGTCGAGATCAGCCCGCACCCGGTGCTGATCGCCGGGCTCACCGGCCTCGCCGAGGAGGCCGGCGGCGACGCCGTGGTCCTCGGCACGCTGCGCCGCGGCGACGGGGGGCTCCGCCGGTTCACCCAGTCGCTGGCCGCGGCGTACGTGCACGGTGCCGCTGTCGACTTCGCGACGGTCCAGCCGCAGGGGCGCATCGTGCCGCTGCCGACCTTCGCCTTCCAGCGCCGGCCGTACTGGCTGGGCGGCCAGCGGCCTCCGGCTCCCGCCGCCGCGGCCCCGGGCACCGACGACGCGGTCTTCTGGAACGCCGTCGAGCGGCAGGACGCGAACGTGCTCGCCGAGACCATCGGCGCCGACCCGGCCGCCGTGGGGGACCTGCTCCCGGCGTTGTCGTCGTGGCGGCGGCAGCGGCAGACCGGCTCGATGCTGGACAGTTGGCGCTACCGCGACGAGTGGGTACGCGTCCCCGACCAGCCGGCACGTCTCACCGGCACCTGGCTGGTCGCCGTACCGGCTGGTCTCGACTCCCCGCTGCCCGCCCAGGTCAGCGGAGCCCTGCGGGCCGGCGGCGCGCAGGTGGTGCCGCTGGAGATCGACTCGGTCGACGTCCAGCGCACCGCCCTGGCCGCCCAGCTCACCCTGGCGCTCGACGCGGCCGGCTGCGACCGCCCCGACGGGGTGCTGTCCCTGCTCGCCCTGGACGAGCGGGTCCTCGACGGGCACCGCTCCACTCCGCGCGGCTTCGCCGGCACCGTCGTACTGGTGCAGGCCCTCGGCGACCTCGGCGTCGGCGCCCCGCTCTGGTGCGCGTCGCACGGCGCGGTCGGCACCGGGCCGGGCGACCCCCTGGCCAACCCGGTCCAGGCGCTGCTCTGGGGCTTCGGCCGGGTGGCCGCGCTCGAACACCCGGAACGCTGGGGTGGCCTCGTCGACCTGCCCGGGACGCTCGACGAGCGCGGCTCCGGCCTGCTCTGCGCCCTGCTCTCCGGCGCGACCGGCGAGGACCAGGCCGCGATCCGTCCGCCCGGCCTTCTCGGTCGGCGCCTGATGCGCGCCCCGGTCGGCGACCGCAGCCCGGCGCGGAGCTGGCAGCCGCGCGGCACCACCCTCATCCTGGGTGGCACCGGCGGCCTCGGGTCCCAACTGGCCCGCTGGCTGGCCGAGCACGGCGCCGAGCACCTGCTGCTGGTCAGCCGCCGAGGCCCGGACGCGCCCGGCGCGGACCGGCTGCGCGACGACCTCACCGCGCTGGGCGCGACAGTCACAGTGGCCGCCTGCGACGCCGCCGACCGGGACGCCTTGGCCGCGCTGATCGACGCGATCCCCGCGAAGACACCGCTGACCACTGTGGTGCACAGCGCCGCCGTCCTCGACGACTGCGTGATCGACGCGCTGGAGACACACCGCGTCGACGGTGTCCTGCGCGCCAAGGTCGACTCGGCCCGCCACCTGCACGAGCTGACCCGGGGCCTGGACCTGGACGCGTTCATCACGTTCTCCTCGTTCGCCGGCACGGTGGCCAGCTCCGGCGTCGGCAACTACGCCCCCGCCAACGCCTACCTGGATGCCCTGGTGCAGCACCGCCGGTCGCTCGGCCTGCCGGGCACCGCGATCGCCTGGGGCGCCTGGGGTGGCGGTGGCATGGCCGACGGCGAGTTCGGTGAGCTGCTGACCCGCCACGGCGTCGCCGAGATGGCACCCGAGCTGGCGATCACCACGCTGCGCCAGGCGGTGGAGCACGGCGAGCCGTTCCTCACCGTCGCCGACATCCGGTGGGAGCGGTTCTTCGTCGCGGTCACCGCGACCCGGCCCAGCCCGCTGGTCAGCGCGATCCCGGAGGCACAGCAGGTGCTCGCGGCCATCGCCCGCGACGGGGACGGCGCCGGCGAGAGTGCCACGGCGCGCCTGGCGGGCCTGCCGCCCGCCGAGCGGGCCAAGGTCCTGCTGGAGACGGTACGCGCGCAGGTGGCCACTGTGCTCGGTTACGCCTCGGCCGACGAGGTGCCGCCGAAGAAGGCGTTCCAGGAGCTCGGCTTCGACTCGGTGACCGCCGTGGAGCTGCGCAACCGCCTGGGCGCCGCCACCGGCCTGCGGCTGCCCGTCACGCTCGTCTTCGACTATCCGAACCCGGTCACGCTCGCCGCCTTCCTGGACAGCCTGTGCGGCGGCGCCGACGACAGTTCCGCGCTGGACGACCTGGACCGGCTGGAAGCGGCCCTGGACGGCCTCGAACCGGACGACGTCACGTACGTCCGGCTGATGACCCGCATGCAGGCGCTCGTCGCCGACTGGAAGCACGGCCGCGCCGAGCCGGTGGAGACCGCGGGCGACGCCCTGGCCGACGCCACCGACGAGGAGATGTTCGAACTCCTCGGCAAGAAGTTCGGCATCGCCTGACCCGCACGCTCACAAGGGGAGACCACCGATGGCCAACGAAGAGCGGTTGCGCTACTTCCTCAAGCGGGTCACCGCCGACCTGGAAACCGCCCAGGAGCGTATCCGGCACCTGGAGGTACGCGCCGACGAACCGATCGCGATCATCGGTGTGGGCTGCCGGTTCCCCGGTGGCGTGGACTCCCCGGAGTCACTGTGGAACCTGGTTGCGGCGGACGGCGACGGCATCACGCCGTTCCCGGCCGACCGGGGCTGGGACACCGAGGCGCTGTTCGACCCCGACCCGGACAACCCCGGGACGTCGTACGCCGCCGAGGGCGGGTTCCTCAGCGGGGCGGGTGACTTCGACGCCGGCTTCTTCGGCATCAGCCCGCGCGAGGCACTGGCGATGGACCCGGCGCAGCGGCTCCTGCTGGAGGTGTCGTGGGAGGCCATCGAGCGGGCCGGCATCGACCCGGCGTCGCTGTCCGGGTCGCCGACCGGCGTGTTCGCGGGCACCAACGGCTCGGACTACGCGGCGATGCTGATGGGTGCGTCCGAGGGCCTGGAGGGTTACCTCGCTACCGGCAACGCGGGTGCGGTGATCTCCGGCCGGGTGTCGTACTCGCTGGGCCTGGAGGGGCCGGCGGTCACCGTCGACACGGCCTGCTCGTCGTCGCTGGTCGCGCTGCACCTGGCGGCGCAGGCGCTGCGGGCCGGTGAGTGCTCGCTCGCGCTGGCCGGCGGTGTGACAGTGATGGCGACCCCGTCGCTGTTCGTCGGCTTCTCCCGTCAGCGCGGCCTGGCCGCCGACGGCCGTTGCAAGGCCTTCGCCGGTGCCGCCGACGGCACCGGCTTCGCCGAGGGCGCCGGTGTGCTGCTGTTGGAGCGGCTGTCCGAGGCCCAGCGCAACGGGCATCCGGTGCTCGCCGTGGTACGCGGCAGCGCTGTCAACCAGGACGGCGCGTCGAACGGGCTGACCGCCCCGAACGGGCCGTCGCAGCAGCGGGTGATCCAGGCGGCGCTGGTCGACGCCCGGCTCTCGGCGGCGGACGTCGACGTGGTGGAGGCGCACGGGACCGGCACCCGGCTGGGTGACCCGATCGAGGCGCAGGCACTGCTGGCCACCTACGGCCGGGAGCGCCCGGCGGACCAGCCGTTGTGGTTGGGGTCGGTGAAGTCGAACATCGGGCACACACAGGCCGCCGCCGGCGTCGCCGGGATCATCAAGATGGTCGAGGCGCTGCGTCATGAGACGTTGCCGCGGACCCTGCACGTGGACGAGCCGACGCCGCAGGTGGACTGGTCCGACGGTGCGGTGGAGCTGCTGACGGCACCGCGCCCGTGGGCGGCGGGGGAGCGTCCCCGCCGGGCCGGGGTGTCGTCGTTCGGGGTGTCCGGCACGAACGCCCACGTGATCATCGAGGAGGCACCGGCCGCGCCGGTCGACGAGCCGGTCGGGACGGCGCCGGATGTGCCGTGGCTGTTGTCGGCGGCGGCGCCGGAGGCGCTGCGCGGGCAGGCGGATCGGTTGTCGCGGGTGACGGCGGATCCGGGCGCGGTGGCGTACTCGCTGCTGTCCACCCGGTCGGTGCTGAGCCACCGGGCGGTCGTGCTCGGCCCGGACCACTCCGCCGGCCTGTCCGCCCTCCGGGACGGCCTGCCGTCGGCTTCGGTGGTCTCCGGTTCGGCCCACCCGGACTCGGGCGTGGTGTTCGTGTTCCCGGGTCAGGGTTCGCAGTGGGTCGGCATGGCTGCGGGGCTGTTGGATGCGGAGCCGGTGTTCGCGGCGCGGATCGCGGAGTGCGCGGCGGCTTTGGATCCGTTCGTGGACTGGAATCTGTTGGAGGTGTTGCGCTCGGACGATCCGTTGGAGCGGGTGGACGTGGTGCAACCGGTGTTGTGGGCGGTGCACGTGTCCCTGGCGGAGGTGTGGCGGGCCAAGGGTGTGACCCCGGACGCGGTGATCGGCCACTCGCAGGGGGAAATCGCGGCGGCCTGTGTGGCCGGGGTGCTGTCGCTCAGCGATGCGGCGAGGGTCGTGGCGTTGCGGAGCAAGGCGCTGCTGTCGATTGCGGGCAGTGGTGGGATGGTGTCGGTCAACGCCGGTCTGGACGTGGTCACCCCGTTGTTGACCGAGGGTGTGAGCGTCGCGGTGGTCAATGGTCCGACCAGTGTCGCCGTGGCGGGTGCTGACCTGGATGCGTTCCTGGCTGCTGCGGAGGCGGCCGGGGTGCGGGCGAAGCGGGTGAAGGTGGATTACGCCTCGCACTGCGATCTGGTCGAGCCCGTGGAAGGGGAACTGGCGCGTCTGCTCGACGGGGTGCAACCTCAGCCCGGTGCGGTGCCCGTGTTCTCCACGGTGGAGGACGGCGGTCAGATGGACGCCGGCTACTGGTATCGCAATCTGCGTCAGCCGGTGCGCCTCGATCTGGCCGTCGAGGCGGCGCAGGCGGCCGGGCACCGGATCTTCATTGAGGTCAGCGCGCACCCGGTGCTGGCCGGTGCGATCGAGGCCACCACCATCGGCACGCTGCGCCGTGACGCGGGCGGCCCCCAGCAGGTCGTACGGTCGTTGGCCGAGGCGTGGGTGCGGGGCGCGCCGGTCGACTGGAGCACCATCATCGCGGCCACCCGGGTCGTGGACCTGCCGACGTACCCGTTCCAGCACGAGCGTTACTGGCCCACCCGTGGCAGCGCGATCAGCGCGGCCGACCCGGTGGACAGCGAGTTCTGGCAGGCGGTCGAGAACGGTGACCTCACCCCGCTGGGCATCACCGGCGACGGTGGCGAGCTGCTGCCCGCCCTCACCGCCTGGCGCCGCCGCAAGCGCGAGCACCACACCCTCGACGACTGGCGGTACCGGGTCACCTGGCAGAGCAGGACCACCCCGACCGAGAACACCCTCACCGGCACCTGGCTGGTCCTGCGCCCAACCGGCGAACCCTGGTCGGACGCCGCCGAGGACGCCCTCGCGCAGGCCGGCGCCCGGGTCGTACCGGTGGCCATCGCTCCCGGCCCGATCGACCGGAGCGCCCTCACCGACGCGGTCAACGCCTCCATCGGCGCGACACCCGTCGACGGAGTGCTGTCCCTGTTCTCCCTGCCCGCCGCCGAGGCCGCTGGCGCGGTGCACGACGCGTCCACAGTGCTGCACGGTCTCGCGGACGCGGGCGTCACCGCCCCGCTCTGGCTCGCCACCCGCTCCGGAGTCCGGGTCGGCCGTTCCGACGCCGCCCCGGCACCCACGCAGGCAGCGCTCTGGGGCTTCGGCCGGGTCGTCGCACTGGAAGAGCCGCACCGCTGGGGTGGCCTGATCGACCTGCCGGCGCAGCCCGACCCCCGGTCGGCCGCCCGGCTCGTCGCGGCACTCACCGCCGGCGACGACGAGGACCAGTTCGCCGTCCGCGCCTCGGGCCTCTACACCCGCCGGCTGACCCGCGCCCCGCAGGGCGCCACCCCCGGGTGGTCGCCGTCGGGCACCGCACTGGTCACCGGCGGCACCGGCGCGATCGGCGCGCACACGGCCCGCTGGCTGGCCCGCAACGGCGCCGAACACCTGGTGCTCACCAGCCGCCGAGGCCCGGACGCCCCCGGCGCCGACGACCTGCGCGCCGAGTTGGAGCAGGCCGGCGCCCGCGTCACCATCACCGCCTGCGACATCGTCGACCGGGACGCCCTGCGCACCCTGATCGACGGCCTGCCGGACCTGACCTCCGTCTTCCACACCGCCGCCGTCCTGGACGACGGCACGCTCGGCAGCCTCGACCGGGACCGGATCGAGCGGGTGCTCGCCCCGAAGGCCGTCGCCGCCCAGCACCTGCACGACCTCACCCGGGACCGGGACCTCACCGCGTTCGTGCTGTTCTCGTCGCTGTCCGGCACCCTCGGCAACGCCGGGCAGGGCGCGTACGCCGCCGCGAACGCGTACCTCGACGCCCTGGCCGAGCAGCGGGCCACCGCCGGCCTGCCGGCCACCTCGATCGCCTGGGGCCGCTGGGGCGACGGAGGCCTCGCCGAGGAAGCCGTACGCCGGGAGCGGCTCAGCCGGGGCGGCCTGGGCGCGATGGACCCGGCGCTGGCCCTCACCGGCCTCGCCAGCGCGATCGGCGCCGGTGAGCCGGCCCTCGCCCTGACCGACGTGGACTGGGAGCGGTTCGCCCCCACCTTCACCGCGGTACGCCCCAACCCCACCCTCGCCACCCTCTGGGAAGCCGCCGGGAGCACCGGCACCGACCCGTCCGGCGATCTGACCCGGCGGCTGCTGTCGATGACCGCCCGGGACCGCTCCGCAGCCCTGGTCGAGCTGGTCCGCGGGCACGCCGCGGCGGTCCTCGGCCACTCCGGCGCGGACGGCGTGGAACCGGAGCGCGCCTTCCGTGACCTCGGGTTCGACTCGCTCACCGCTGTCGAACTGCGCAACGCGCTCGGCGCGGCCATCGGCCTGCGGCTGCCCGCCACCCTGATCTTCGACCATCCGACCGCCCTCGCCCTCGGCTCCCACCTCGGCGGTCTGCTCGCCGGAGGGACCGACGGTGACGCCGAGCCGGATGCCGGCCCGGACGCCTCCACCGCCGCCGACCAGGACGACCCGATCGTCGTGGTGGGCATGTCGTGCCGCTTCCCCGGCGGCGCGGACAACCCCGACCAGCTGTGGCAGCTCGTGCACGACGAGGTGGACGCGATCTCCACGTTCCCCGCCGACCGCGGCTGGGACGTCGACAGCGTCTACGACGCCGACCCGGACAACGCCGGCACCAGCTACGTGCGCGAGGGCGGCTTCCTCTACGGCGCCGCCGCGTTCGATCCCGAGTTCTTCGGCATCTCCCCGCGTGAGGCCCTGGCCATGGACCCGCAGCAGCGGCTCCTGCTGGAGACCGCCTGGGAGGCCTTCGAGCACGCCGGCATCGACCCGTCGACCGCCCGCGGCGAGCAGGTCGGCGTCTTCGTCGGCTCGAACGGCCAGGACTACGGCGCGCTGCTCTACGGCTCCACGGAGGGCGTCGAGGGGCACACCATGACCGGCAACGCCGGCAGTGTCGCGTCCGGCCGGATCTCCTACGCGCTCGGTCTGGAGGGACCGGCCGTCACCATCGACACCGCCTGCTCGTCGTCCCTGGTCGCGCTGCACCTCGCCGCCCAGTCCCTGCGCCAGGGCGAGTGCCGCCAGGCGCTGGCCGGCGGCGTCACGGTGATGGCCACCCCGGGCCGGTTCGTCGAGTTCAGCCGCCAGCGCGGGCTCGCCGCCGACGGCCGCTGCAAGGCGTTCGCCGACGGCGCCGACGGCACCGGCTGGGGCGAGGGCGCGGGCATGCTGCTGCTTGAGCGCCGATCCGCGGCGCTGGCCGCGGGTCACCAGATCCTCGCCACGGTACGCGGTAGCGCGATCAACCAGGACGGCGCGTCGAACGGGTTGACCGCCCCCAATGGCCCCGCCCAGCAACGGGTGATCCGGGCTGCGCTCGCCGACGCGGGCCTGCGACCCTCCGAGGTGGACCTGGTGGAGGCGCACGGCACCGGCACCCGGCTCGGCGATCCGATCGAGGCCCAGGCGCTGCTCGCCACGTACGGGCAGCACCGACCGGCGGACCGCCCGCTGCGGCTCGGCTCGATCAAGTCGAACATCGGCCACACCCAGGCCGCAGCCGGTGTCGCCGGTGTGATCAAGGTGATCCAGGCGATGCGGTACGGGGTGCTGCCCCGGACGCTGCACGTGGACCAGCCGAGCGCCGAGGTGGACTGGGAGTCCGGTGCGGTAGCGCTGCTCGACCGGTCCCTGCCGTGGGAGGGTGCCGGGCCGCGCCGGGCCGCCGTGTCGTCGTTCGGCATCAGCGGCACCAACGCCCACGTCGTGCTGGAGGGCGACCCGGCCCCGGCGACCGCCGCCCCCGTCACGAACCCGCAGCGCCCCGCCACGTGGCTGCTCAGCTCGCGGACCGAGGAGGGGTTGCGCGACCAGGCCGGGCGGTTGCTCGGCCACCTGGACGAGCACCCGGGGCTGGACCCGTACGACGTCGGTTTCTCCCTCGCCACCACCCGTACCCAGCACCGGCACCGGGCCGCGGTGTTCGGCCGTGCCGAGCTGGCGGCGGTGGCCGCCGGATCACCGGCTCCGATCACCGGTTCGGTGGTGCGGGGCAGGACGGCGTTCGTGTTCTCCGGGCAGGGGTCGCAGCGCCCGGGCATGGGCCTGGAACTCGCCGCCACGTACCCCGTGTTCGCCGAGGCGTTCGACGCGGCCTGCGCCGAGCTGGATCTGCATCTGGACCGGCCGCTGCGTGCGGTGATCGCCGACGGCGGTGAGCTGGACCAGACGGTCTACACGCAGGCCGCGTTGTTCGCTGTCGAGGTCGCGCTGTACCGCCTGGTGGGTGCCACCCCCGACTATCTGGTGGGGCACTCGATCGGTGAGATCGCCGCCGCGCATGTCGCCGGGGTGTTGTCGCTGGCCGACGCGGCGAAGCTGGTTGCCGCGCGGGGTCGCCTGATGCAGGCGTTGCCCGCCGGTGGCGTGATGGTCGCGGTGCGGGCCACCGAGGCGGAGGTGCTGCCGCTGTTGGTCGACGGGGTGTCCGTGGCGGCGGTCAATGGTCCTCGCTCCGTGGTGCTGTCCGGTGCCGCCGACGAGGTGGCATCCGTGGCCGCCCAGTTCGAGAAGTCGAAGCGGCTCACGGTGAGCCACGCGTTCCACTCGGTGTTGATGGAGCCGATGCTGGTGGAGTTCGCACAGGTTGCGGAGACGTTGACCTACGCGTCTCCGCGGATTCCGGTCGTCTCGAACGTGACGGGGCAGGTTGGTGAGACGCAGGACGCGGCGTACTGGGTGCGGCACGTGCGGGAGGCGGTTCGCTTCGCCGACGGCATCGCCACCCTGGAAGGCCTGGGTGTCGCCACGTTCGTGGAGATCGGCCCGGACGGTGTGCTGTCGGCGATGGGCGCGGACTGCGTGACCGACGCGGTCTTCGTGCCGGTGCAACGCGTCGACCGGGACCAGCCCACCGCCCTGCGCACCGCGCTCGCCCAGCTTCACGTCCGGGGCGTCGCGGTGGACTGGGCCGCTCTGCACCCCGGAGCGCGTCGGGTCGACCTGCCCACCTACGCGTTCCAACGGCAGCACTACTGGCCCGGTACGGTCTCCTGGGCCCGGCCCACCGCCGACAACGACGAGCACCTGTGGGACCGCATCGAGCGCGCGGACCTCGACGGCATCGGCGCCGAACTCGCCCTGCCGCCGGACGCCACCCTTCCGGCGGTCGTCCGGGCACTCTCCGACTGGCGGCGGCAGGCCCGGCGCAGCTCCACGATCGACGGGTGGCGCTACGGCGTACGCTGGCGGCCCCTGTCCTCGACCGGGACGCCCACCCTGACCGGCACCTGGCTGCTGGTCAGCACCCCGGAGCACCCCACGGCGGAACTCGCCGCCGTGCTGCGCCGACACGGCGCGGCGACCGGAACCGTCACGCTGACGCCGGCCGACCTGACCCGGGCCGGCACCGCCGCGCGGCTCGGCGCGGCCCTCGACGAACACGGCCCGGTGCAGGGCATCCTGTCCCTGCTCGCCCTCGACCAGGAGCCGCACCCCACGCACCCGATCCTCACCAGGGGCGTCGCCGGCACGGTGACGCTGGTCCAGGCCCTCGACCAGCTCGGCGCCACCGCTCCGGTGTGGAGCGTGACCCGCGGCGCCGTCGCGATCGGCGGCTCGGAGCGGGTCGCCGCGCCCGCCCAGGCGCAGGTCTGGGGCCTCGGCCGGGTCGCCGCCCTGGAACAGCCCCGGCTGTGGGCCGGTCTGGTCGACCTGCCACCCCTGCTCGACGACCGCGCCGGCTCACGGCTCTGCGCCGTGCTCGCTGGTGCCGGCGCCGGAGGCGGTGAGGACCAGGTGGCGGTCCGCGCCTCGGCGATCTTCGGTCGCCGACTGGTCCGCCACCCGCGCAGCACGACACCGGGCCCGCAGTGGCGCCCGCGTGGCACGGTCCTGATCACCGGTGGCACCGGAGCGCTCGGCGGGCGGGTCGCGCGCCTGCTCGCCGAACGAGGAGCCGAGCACCTGCTCCTGCTCAGCCGCCGGGGCGCCGACGCACCCGGGGTGGCCGACCTGACCGGCGAGCTGACCGCGCTCGGCGCCCGGGTCACCGTCGAGGCCTGTGACGTCGCCGACCGGGACGCGCTGGCCGGGGTGCTCGACCGCGTCCCCGCCGACCTGCCGCTGACCGCTGTGGTGCACGCCGCCGGCATCGGCACCCCCGGATCGCTGCGGGACACCGATCTGGACGAGTTCGCCTCCGTGGTCCGCGCCAAGATCGCCGGTGCGGTGCACCTGGACGCGCTGCTCGGCGAACGGCCGCTCGACGCGTTCGTGCTCTTCTCCTCGATCGCGGGGATCTGGGGCAGCGGCGGCCAGGGTGCGTACGCGGCCGCCAACGCGTACCTCGATGCCCTCGCCGAGGCCCGGCGGGGTCGCGGCCTCGCCGGTACCGCAGTGGCCTGGGGTCCGTGGGGCGACGGTGGCATGGCCGAAGGGCCAGCCCAGGAGCAGTTGCGCCGCCGTGGCCTGCCGGTGATGAACCCGGAGTCGGCGATCGAGGCGCTGGCCGCCGCCGTCGACGACCGCGAGGTGGCGCTCGCCGTCGCCGACGTCGACTGGGCCCGGTTCGCGTTGCCGTTCCAGGCGGTCCGCTCCGGCCGGCTGCTGGACGAGATCGACGAGGCGCGGGCGGCGCTCACCGCCGCCGCGCCGGGCGCCGAGAGCGCGGCCGACGCCGACGCGTTGCGCCGCAGTCTGACCGGCCTGCCGGCAGCCGAGCGGGAACGGGTCGTGCTCGACCTGATCCGCAAGAACGCGGCCACCGTGCTGGGGCACACCGCCCCCGGCGGCGTCGACGTCGACCGCGGGTTCCTGGAACTCGGCTTCGACTCGCTGACCGGGGTCGAGCTGCGCAACGCGCTCTCCGCCGAACTCGGCCTGCCGTTGCCCGCGACGCTGATCTTCGACTACCCGTCACCGCTGGTCCTGGCCGAGCACGTCCTCGACCAGTTGGCCGGCCCGGAGGCGGGCGGGGACCCGGAGGAGCAGCAGGTCCGACAGGTCCTGTCCCGGATCCCGGTGGAGCGGTTGCGCGCGGCCGGCCTGCTGGACACCCTGCTCGGCCTGGCACAGACCGGGCCGGAGGCGCCGGATGCGCCGCCGGCCACCGATGACGACGGTGAGGACCTGGCCGAGCTCGACGTCAGCGAGCTGGTCCGCCTCGCCCTCGACGGCACCGAGAGCTGACGGGGAGTAAACGATGGCCACGAGTTACGACGAGGTGGTGGCGGCGCTGCGTGCGGCGCTCGCCGACAACAAGCGGCTGAAGCAGCGCACCGCCGTCCCGGCGGCCCCGCCCGCGCCCGAGCCGATCGCGATCGTCTCGATGGGCTGCCGGCTGCCCGGCGGGATCCGCGGCCCCGAGCAGCTCTGGGACCTGGTGACCGACGGGCGGGACGCGATCGGCGAGTTCCCGCCCGACCGGGGCTGGGACCTGGGTGCCCTGTCCGAGCTCAGCACCGCCGGCGCCGGCGCGTTCCTCTACGACGCGGGTGACTTCGATCCCGGCTTCTTCGGTATCTCGCCGCGCGAGGCGATCGCCATGGACCCGCAGCAGCGGCTGCTCCTGGAGACCGCGTGGGAGACCTTCGAGCGGGCCGGAATCGACCGGGCCACCGCCCGGGGCAGCCGCACCGGCGTCTTCGCCGGCACCAACAACCAGGACTACACCGGCGTGCTGGTCGCCGCCCTGGCGCAGGGCTTCGACGGGCACCTCGGCACCGGCAACTCGGCGAGCGTGGTCTCCGGGCGGATCTCGTACACGTTCGGCCTGGAGGGGCCGGCGCTCACAGTGGACACCGCCTGCTCGTCGTCGCTGGTCGCAGTGCATCTCGCCGCCCAGTCCCTGCGCGACGGCGAGTGCAGTCTGGCCCTGGCCGGTGGCGTCGCGGTGATGGCCACCCCATCGGTGTTCGTCGAGTTCTCCCGGCAGGGTGGGCTCGCCACCAACGGCCGCTGCAAGTCGTTCGCCGCCGCCGCCGACGGCACCGGTTGGGGCGAGGGCGCCGCGATGGTGCTGCTGGAACGGCTGTCCGACGCCCGCCGCAACGGCCATCCGGTGCTCGCCGTGCTGCGCGGCAGCGCTGTCAACCAGGACGGCGCGTCCAGTGGCCTGACCGCCCCGAACGGCCCCGCCCAGCAGCGGGTGATCCGGACCGCGCTGGCCAACGCCCGGCTCACCGCGGCCGACGTCGACGTGGTGGAGGCGCACGGCACCGGCACCCGGCTCGGTGACCCGATCGAGGCGCAGGCGCTGCTGGCCACCTACGGTCAGGACCGTCCGGCCGACCAGCCGGTGTGGCTCGGCTCGATCAAGTCCAACATCGGCCACACCCAGGCCGCCGCCGGGGTCACCGGCATCATCAAGATGGTCCAGGCGATGCGCCACGGCGTGCTGCCGGCCACCCTGCACGTCGATCGGCCCACCCCGCAGGTGGACTGGTCCGCCGGCGCCGTCGAACTGCTCACCTCGGCGCGCCCGTGGCCCGCCACGGGTCGGCCGCGTCGCGCCGCCGTCTCCTCGTTCGGGGTCAGCGGCACCAACGCCCACGTGATCCTCGAACAGCCCGCGGAGGAAGAGGACCGGCTCGCCACCCCGGGGACCCGTGCGACGCACGACGTCCTGGCCTGGCCGGTGTCGGCCCGCGAGCCCGCCGGGCTCCGGGCCCAGGCGGCGCAACTGCTCGACCACCTGAGGGAGCACCCCGGCCTGGACCCGGCCGACGTGGCCGGCTCGCTCGCTGTCACCCGGTCGCACTTCGAGTACCGGGCGGTGGCGGTCGGCACCGGAACGGACAGCCTGACCGCTGCGCTGACCCGGATCGCCGACGGGACCGACCCGGGCGACCTCGCGACCGCCCGGCCGCAGGTGGCCTTCGTCTTCTCCGGTCAGGGCGCCCAGCGGGCCGGTACGGGCCGGGACCTGTACGCCACCTTCCCGGTGTACGCCGAGGCGTTCGACGCGGTGTGCGCCGAACTCGACGTCCATCTGGACCGGCCGATCCGGGAGGTGATCCTCGACGACGATGCGGCGCTGGAGCGGACCGGGTACGCCCAGGCGGCGCTGTTCGCCGTCGAGGTCGCGCTGTACCGCCTGGTCACATCGTTCGGAGTGGTCCCGGATCAGCTCATCGGCCACTCCACCGGGGAGATCGCGGCGGCGCACGTGGCCGGGGTGCTGTCGCTGCCCGACGCGGCGGCGCTCGTCGCGGCACGGGGGCGGCTCATCCAGGCACTCCCGGCCGGTGGCGTGATGGTCGCGGTCCGGGCGACTGAGTCGGAGGTCCGCGAGGCGCTCGCCGGCCACGAGGCGGTGGTGTCCGTCGCCGCGGCGAACGGGCCGAAGTTGGTGGTGGTGGCCGGCGCGGCGGAGGCTGTCGAGCAGGTCGTCGCCCGGTTCGGCAAGACCCGGACGCTGGACGTGGGTCACGCTCTGCACTCGCCGCTGATGGCGCCGATGACCGCGGACTTCGCCCAGGCCATCGGCGGGCTGACCCACGCGCCCGCCCGCATCCCGGTCATCTCCACGGTCACCGGCGACGTCGCCGAGTTCGGCACCGACTACTGGGTGGACCAGATCCGCGCCACCGTGCGCTTCGCGGACGGCATCCGGGCTCTGCACGAGCGGGGCGTCAGCGCCTACCTGGAGATCGGCCCGGACGCGGTGCTCACCCCACTGGGCGCCGACTGCGTCGAGGGCGCCGACCGGGACAACGCCCCGCTGTTCGTCGCCGCCCAGTCACGCGACGGGGTCGAGGCCCTGGTCACCGCGCTCGCCCGACTGCACTGCCGGGGCGTACGACTGGACTGGGCGGCGCTGCTGCCCGGGACCACACGGGTCGACCTGCCCACCTACCCGTTCCAGCGGCAGCACTACTGGCCGGCGCTGGAGCCGGTCGCCATGCCGACCGCCGCGGCACCCGCCGAGCAGCCGCCGGCCGTCTCGTCGGCGCCGGTCCTGTCGCGGGACTCCGCGTTCGAGGAGGTCCGCGACCTCATCCGGCAGGAGACCGCCGAGATGCTCGGCTACTCCGGCATCGAGTCCATCCGGCCCGGGCGAGACTTCCTCGAACTCGGCGTCGACTCGGTGATCGCGCAGGAGATCCGCCACCGTCTCAGCGCCGCCACCGGTCTCACCCTGGCCCCCGGTCTGCTCTTCGCACACCAGGACCCGGACCGGCTGGCCCGGCACCTGATGGCGGAGATGGCCGGGACGACGGCGGCCTCGCCCGCCCCCACGCTGGACGTGATGTTCCGGCAGGCGCGGCACCGCGACGACCTGCACGAGTTCACGACACTGCTGATGCGTCTGGCCGGGTACCGGCCGAGCTTCACCGCAGCCGACGTGGACGAGGGGCGGGTGGCCGTACCCGCTCTGGCGCGCCTGGCCGAGGACGGCGGCGGCCCACGGATCATCGCCTGCTGCACCACCTCGCTGATGGCCGGGCCGCAGGAGTACGCCCGGCTGGCCGGCGCCCTGCGCGGCCGGTACCAGATCTCCGCCCTGGTCAACCCCGGTTACCAGGAGGACGAGCCGGCCCCCGCCGACCTGGCCGCCGCGCTGCGCCTCCAGGTCCGAGCGATCCGCGCGGACGTCGGCGCCGAGCCGTTCATCCTGCTCGGACACTCGGCCGGCGGCCTGGTCGCCAACGCCCTCGCCGCCGAGCTGGAGGCCGAGGGCGTCGGTCCGACCGCCGTGGTGCTGCTCGACTCCTACCCGCCGGCCGACGCGGTGCTCGGCCGGTGGATACCCGAACTGCTCGACGGCCTGGACCTGGACGACGCCGGCGTGGCCGATCAGCGGTATCTCGCCTGGGCGTCGTACGTGCGTCACTACGGCGACTTCGAGCCGCTGCCCACCAGCGCACCGACCCTGCTGGTCCGCGCCGGTGAGCCCCTCGGCACGGTGCCGGACGACCGCGACTGGCGGCCGTCCTGGCAGCACCCGCACACCGTGGCCGACGCCACCGGCAACCACTTCACCATGGTCGGCGACCAGGTCGACCGCACCGCGCAGACAGTGCACGACTGGCTGACCGCGACCCTCTGACCTGACTTTCGTGAACGGAGACCCGACATGACCATCACGACGACCAGCACTGTCGACACCAGCCTGTGGCTGCGCCGGTTCCACCCGAAGCCGGACGCGCCGGTGCGTCTGGTCTGCCTACCGCACGCCGGCGGCTCGGCCAGTTACTATCACCCGGTCTCGCGCGCCCTGACCGGCGTCGAGGTGTTCGCGGTGCAGTACCCCGGCCGGCAGGACCGTCGCGCCGAGCCCTGCATCGACACCGTTCACGGCCTGGCCGCCAGGGTCGCCGAGCAGGTCGCCACGCTCGCCGACCGCCCGATCGCCCTGTTCGGCCACAGCATGGGCGCCTCGGTCGCCTTCGAGGTGGCCCGGCTCCTCGAGGAGGACGGCATCGTCCTGAAGCACCTGTTCGCCTCCGGGCGGCGTGCGCCCTCGCGGCACCGCGACGAGCACATCCACCAGCTGGGTGACAACGGCCTGATCGCGGAGATGCGCCGGCTCAACGGCACCGAGGGCAAGCTGCTCGACGACGACGAGCTGATCCGCATGATCATCGGGGCGATCCGCAACGACTACAAGGCCGCGGAGACCTATGTGTACCGACCCGGCCCGCCGCTGTCCTGCCCGATCACGGTGATGACCGGCGATTCGGACCCGAAGGTCACCGTGGACGAGGCCGACTCCTGGCGGACGCACACGACCGGCCCCTACGCCATGAAAGTTTATAGGGGTGGTCACTTCTACCTGAACAACCACCAGACGGACATACTGGAGACCATTGTGGATCGCCTGACGGCAGGCTGACGGCAAGGCGGCCGACCAGTCCGAGACTTCCGGAGGTACCAGTGACAACCCCGACACCCACGCCGGCTCTGCGGCTCATCGGGCTGTCCAAGGCATTCGGTGACAAGCGTGCCGTCGATCACGTCGATCTGGAGGTTCCGGGCGGCTCGTTCTTCGGGCTGGTCGGTCCCAACGGGGCCGGCAAGACCACATCGCTGTCCATGGCGGTCGGGCTGCTGCGCCCCGACAGCGGTCGCGCCGAGATCTTCGGCGTGGACGTCTGGGCCGACCCGGTCCGAGCCAAGGAACTGATCGGCGTCCTGCCCGACGGCCTCGGCATGCCCGAGCGGCTCACCGGCCGGGAGGTGCTCAGCTACCTGGGTCTGCTGCGGGGCATGGAGCCCGAGGCGGTCGCCAAGCGCAGCCAGGAGCTGCTGGAGGTCCTCGAACTCGACCGGGCCGACAGCACCCTGGTCCTCGAATACTCGACCGGCATGCGCAAGAAGATCGGCCTGGCCACGGCCCTGCTGCACGCACCGAAGCTGCTGGTGCTCGACGAGCCTCTGGAGGCCGTCGACCCCGTCTCGGCGGCGACGATCAAGGTGATCCTCCAGCGCTTCGTCGCCGCCGGCGGCTCGGTGGTCTTCTCCAGTCACGTCATGCCGGTCGTCGAGCAGCTCTGCGACCACGTCGCGGTCGTCACCGACGGCCGGGTGGTCGCCTCCGGCCCGCTCGACGAGGTCCGCGGCGGCAGCTCCCTGGAGAACCGGTTCGTCGACCTGGTCGGCGGCCAGCCGGTGAGCGCGGGGGAGCTGTCATGGTTGGCATCCTGATCCGGATGAAGCTGGCCGTTCTGCGGCACTCGATGACCGGGCAGCGTGCCGCCGACATGATCGGTGGCGGCGTGCTGGGCCTGGTCCTCGCCGGCGGCACGATCTGGCTGGCCCTGCACGACTGGCCGGTCGACGGCCTGCCGCTGGACCTGGTCGGCGCGGCGTTCGCCATCTGGATGATCGGCTGGCTGTTCGGCCCGGTGCTGTTCGGTGGGGGCGACGAGACGCTGCGCCCGGAGCACCTGGCCCTGCTGCCGATCCCGCCGCGCCGGCTCGCCACCGGTCTGCTCGCCGTCGCGTTCGTCGGCGTCGCCCCGGTGGTCAGCCTGGTGGCCTTCACCGCGCTGATCGTCGTCGCTCTCCCGGTCGGTGGTGCCGCCGCCCTGATCGCGGTGCCGGTGGTCTTCCTCCAACTGCTGTTCGTGGTGCTCGCCTCCCGGTTCGTCACCGCCGCGCTCAGCACGCTGATGCGCGCCAAGATCGGTGCGGTCCTGGCCGCCGTGATCAGCGGCGGCATCCTGGCGCTCACGCACACCGGGTGGGTGCTCAAACCCACCATCCAGCACGCCCTCACCGCCGGTTTCCCGGAGAACCTGGCGGACTGGGTGCGCCGCCTGCCGTCCGGCTGGGGCATCGTCGCGGTGGAGGCCGCCGGCCGTGGTGACTGGCTGCTCGCCCTCGCCGCGCCGGCCGGTCTCGCCGTACTCAGCGTGCTGGCCATGCTCGGTTGGTCCGCGCTGCTGGTCCGCCGGCTCAGCCACCGGGGCGCAAGCGGCCGCCCGGCCCGTGGCCGCACCGCCGCGCAGCAGATCCGCGGTGGCGGCGTGCGAGCCGTCGTCGGTCGTGAGCTGCGCACCGCGTCCCGGGACCTGATGCGCTTTCACTACCTGGTCTTCTCCCTGGTCTACGCGCTGGCGTTCTGCCTGCTGCCGCTCCTGGTCGACCTGCCGATCTTCGTGCCGTTCATCGGTGTCGCGTTCGGCATCTGGGCCGCGGCCATCTCCGCCAACCTGTACGGCGAGGACGGCACGGTGATCTGGCAGACAGTGCTCACCCCCGGGGCCGCCCGCAAGGACGTCCGCGGTCGTCAGCTCGCCTGGTTGGTGCTGACCGCCCCCGCGGTCGTGGTTCTCAGCGTCGTGCCGACGGTGCTCAGTGGGCAGACGTGGGCCTGGCCGTGGCTGGCCGCCCTGGTGCCGGCCCTCATCGGCGGCGGCGCCGGCGTCATCGTGCTGATCTCGGTGCTGCGCCCGGTGCCGATGACCGACCCGCACAAGCGCAGCGGCAACCTCCTGGAGAACGGCACCGACTTCACCCAGGTGCTGCTCATGCTGGTGCTGGTCGCCGCCACCGCGGCCCCCGCCTATCTCGCCGTCCGTTACGGCCCGGAGTGGGCGGGCGCCGGGGTCGGCCTGGTCACCGGCATCCTGCTGGCCTGGCTGCTCGGCGATCTGGCCGCCAAGCACCTGGAAGCGACCGGCCCCGACCTGCTCGCCACCATGCGGGCCTCCACCTCCCGCAAGAGCAACCTCAGTGGCGACGTCGACTGGGACCAGATCACCGCCTCCCTCGGCGGGGTGGATCTCGGCGAGAGCCGCCTCGGCATCGACAAGGCGTCGCCGGCTCGACGCGCCGTCATCTACGTGTGCTTCACCGTCTGCTGGGTCCCGCTGGTCGCACAGGGCGTCGTTCCGGCCTTCCTGAAATACAGCGACCCCGACCGCGACTCCTGGTTCGTGGCCCGCCTCGTCCCCGAGGCGCTGCACTGGCCGGTCGTCGGCGTCATGGTCGTGCTCGGCCTGGGTCTCATCGCCGTCGGCTTCCACCAGCTGCGGGTGGCCCGTGCGGAGAGCCGCCAGGCCACTGTGGACCGGGCCGGCCACGCTCCGGTGGTGACCCGCCAACCCGAGAAGGTGGACGAGCTGAACCACTGACCGGAAGGAAAAGGGGCTCGGCCACCGTGGTGGCCGAGCCCTTTCGTCCGTCTGGAGCGTCACCAGGTGATGGGCAGCTCGCGTACGCCGTAGATCAGGGACTCGGAGCGCAGCGGAACGTCCTCGATCGACCCGTGCAGGCGCAGGCCGGGGAAGCGGGTGAACAGGGCCCGCAGGGCGATCCTGAGTTCCGCGCGGGCCAGCTGCTGGCCGATGCAGAGGTGCACGCCGTGGCCGAAGGCGAGGTGCTGGTTGCCGGTCCGGGTCACGTCGAGGACGCCGGGATCGGCATAGCGGGACGGGTCGCGGTTGGCGGCGGACAGCGAGAGGCTGACGCTCTCGCCGGCGCGGATGAGCTGCCCGCCCACCGGCACGTCCTCGGTGGCGAGGCGGGTCACGCCGAACTGGAAGGTCGGCAGATAGCGGAGCAGCTCCTCGACGGCGTCCGGGACCCGGTCCAGGTCGGCGCACAGGACGGCCAGCTGCTCGGGGTTGCTGAGCAGCGCGAACACGCCGAGGCTGAGCTGGTTGGCGGTGGTCTCGTGGCCGCCGACGAGCAGCAGCATGGCGATGCTGGTCAGTTCCTCGTCGGTGAGCGGGTCGTCGTCCGAGTCGTGGATCAGGCCGGAGATCAGGGCGCCGTCCGGCTCGTCGTGTTTGGTGGCGACCAGGGCGGCCAGATACTGGCGCAGGTTCCAGGCGGACATCCCGATCTCCATCGGGGTGGCGTCGGTGCGCAGCATCGCCGCGGTCAGCGTCTGGAACTGGGCGCGCTCGGCGTAGGGGACGCCGAGCAGCTCGCAGATGACCAGCGAGGGGATCGGCAGGGCGAAGTCCCGGACCAGGTCGGCAGGCGCGCCGGCGGCCTCGATCGCGTCGAGGCGCTCGGTCACGATCTCCGCGATCCGCGGCTCCAGGGCGCGGACCCGGCGCATCGTGAACTGGCCCATCAGCATCTTGCGGTAGCGCGTGTGGTGCGGCGGGTCGACGTGGATGAAGAACGCCGGGTCCGGCGGAAGCTGCTTGGCCTCCTCCGGTATCACCTGGATCGGGTTGGACGCCTTGAGGATGTCCGCGCTGAACCGGTTGTCGGCGAGCACCGCGCGGACGTCCTCGGCCCGGGTGACCAGCCAGCCGACCGAACCGTCGGCCATGATCAGCGGACTCACCGGGTGCTCCTCGGCGCGCTGGAGGAGTTCGTCGGGTGGGGAGAACGGACACTTGCCGCGCTGTCGGGGCAGCGGAGTCGGCTCCCCGGTGCCCGATCCGGCCGGGGCGGGATGTTGCGTCGCACTGGTCATCGTCACCACTCATTTCCGCATGGACATTGTCTCCACGTTAGGTTGAACGTGCCGTCAGGAAATGCGCCCCGATCCGGATCGGGGGTCGATCCAGGGGAGTAGGGGTCCCGCCCGAATGGCCTTCCCCCGGGGTGCACTCGATCGCTTAGGGGTGTCCGGCCTCCTCTGACGCTCATTACCGTCCGAACCGAACGCGCCATCGGGTCGTGTGGACGAGTGGGGGCCGCGGATCGTCATGAAGAGCGAATCAGCATTCACCGATGGAAATGCGGAATTTGACGGCGTCGCCATTGTGGGTGTCGCGTGCCGACTGCCCGGCGCGGACGATCCGGGCGCTTTCTGGCGCCTGCTGGCGGACGGCCGCGACGCGGTCACCGAAGCACCGGCGCACCGCTGGGGGAGCGCGGGAGATCGCCCACGCGGCGGCTTCCTGGACCGCGTCGACGGCTTCGACCCGGGCTTCTTCGGAATCGCCCCGCGCGAGGCGGCCACCATGGACCCCCAGCAGCGCCTCATGCTGGAGCTCGGCTGGGAGGCCCTGGAGGACGCGGGCATCGTCCCGGACGCCCTCTCCGGCACGCGGGCCGGTGTCTTCGTCGGCGCGATCGGGGACGACTACGCCACCCTGTTGCGCGGCCTCGGCACCGACGGCATCACCCCGTGGACCCTGACCGGCACCAACCGGGGCATCATCGCCAACCGACTGTCCTACGTGCTCGGGCTGCGCGGCCCCAGCCTCACCGTGGACGCGGCCCAGGCCTCCTCGCTGGTCGCCGTCCACCTGGCCGCGGAGAGCCTGCGCGACGGCCGTTGCAAGGTCGCCCTGGCCGGCGGCGTCAGCCTCAACCTGGTCCCGGAGAGCACCCTCACCGCCGCCGCGTTCGGTGGCCTGTCGCCCGACGGGCACTGCTACACCTTCGACGCCCGGGCCAACGGTTACGTCCGCGGCGAGGGCGGTGTGGTGCTCACCCTCAAGCTGCTCACCGACGCGCTCACCGACGGCGACCAGATCTATGGCGTGGTACGCGGCAGCGCGGTCAACAACGACGGTGGCGGCGACAGCCTCACCACGCCCACCAGCGACGGCCAGACCGACGTGCTGCGCGAGGCGTACCGGCAGGCCGGGGTGGACCCGTCCGTGGTCCAGTACGTGGAGCTGCACGGCACCGGCACCCGGGTCGGTGACCCGGTGGAGGCCGACGCGCTCGGTGCGGTCCTCGGAGTGGCGTCCGGCCGGCGGCAGCCGTTGCTGGTCGGGTCGGCGAAGACGAACGTCGGGCACCTGGAGGGTGCGGCGGGTGTGGTCGGGCTGCTCAAGACCGTCCTGGCGCTGCATCACCGGGAGCTGCCACCGAGCCTGAACTTCGCCACGCCGAACCCGCAGATCCCGTTCGACGAGCTGCGGTTGCGGGTGCGTACGACCCACGGGGCGTGGCCGGAGACGGACCGTCCCCTGGTCGCCGGGGTGAGTTCGTTCGGCATGGGCGGCACGAACTGTCATGTCGTGCTGTCCTCGGCGCCGGCCTGGCCGTCCGTGGCCGGACCGGTGGCCGGCCCCGCGTCCGGTGGGCCGGTGGCGTGGCTGCTGTCGGGGCGTACCCCGGCCGCCGTGCGGGCGCAGGCCGCTCAGTTGCGTGACACGCTCGCGCAGGACGCGCGGCCGGTGGACGTGGCGTACTCGCTGGCCCGGCACCGGAGCGACTTCGACCACCGGGCGGCCGTGGTCGGCGCGGACCTGGCCACCCTGAAGGAGCGACTGACCGCACTGGCCGACGGTGAGTCGCCGGTGCAGCGGGTCGGCGATGGCCCGGTGGCGTTCCTGTTCGCCGGTCAGGGCTCACAGCGGGCCGGGATGGGCCTCGATCTCGCGGACACCTACCCGGTGTTCGCAGACGCCCTCGACGACACCTGCGCCGCACTCGACGTGCACCTGGACCGCCCGCTGCGCGAGATCATCGCGGAGGGGACGGAGCTGGACCGGACCGTCTACACCCAGGCCGCCCTGTTCGCCTTCGAGGTGGCGTTGTTCCGGCTGGTCGAGTCGTTCGGGGTCACCCCGGACTACCTGGTCGGGCACTCGATCGGGGAGATCGCCGCCGCGCATGTCGCCGGGGTGCTGTCCCTGCCGGACGCGGCGAAGCTGGTCACCGCCCGCGGCCGGCTGATGCAGGAGCTGCCGGCCGGCGGCCTGATGGTCGCGGTGCAGGCGTCCGAGGCCGACGTGGTGCCACACCTCACCGAGGGCGTCGACATCGCGGCGGTCAACGGCCCCCGGTCCGTCGTGCTGTCCGGTGCTGCGGACCCGGTCGCTGCTGTCGCGGCGGAGTTCGAGAAGACCAAGCAGTTGCGGGTCAGTCACGCGTTCCACTCGGCGCTGATGGAGCCGATGCTGGCGGAATTCGCCGCGGTTGCGGAGACGCTGACCTATTCGTCACCGAACATTCCCGTCATCTCCAACGTGACGGGGCGGATCGCCGAGACGCAGGACGCGGCCTACTGGGTGCGGCACGTCCGGGAGGCGGTCCGGTTCGCCGACGGCCTCGCGACCCTGGAAGGCGAAGGCGTCACCACGTTCGTCGAGATCGGCCCGGACGGTGTGCTCAGCGCGATGGGCGCCCACTGCGCTCCGGCCGGTGCGTTCGTCCCGGCCCAGCGCCCGGACCGCCCGCAGGCGGAGACCTTCGTCGCCGCCCTGGCCCAGCTGCACGGCCGCGGCGTCCCCGTCGACTGGACGCCGTCGCTGACTGGCGGGATCCGCGTCCCGCTGCCCACGTACGCCTTTCAGCGGGAGTCCTACTGGCTGTCCGCCGACGCCGCCGTGGCACCGGCCGCGCCCAGCGCCGCGCGCACCGAGGACGAGCTCCTCGATCTGGTACGGACGCACGCCGCCGCCGTCCTCGGCCACCCGGACCCGTTCACCCTCGACCCCACCCACTCCTTCAAGCAACTCGGGTTCGACTCGCTGACCGCCGTCGAACTGCGCGACCGGCTCGGTGCCGCCCTCGACCTGGCGCTGCCGGCCACGCTGCTCTATGACAGCCCCGACCCGGTGGCGCTCGCCCGGTGGCTGCACACCGCGTCGGACGGTCCCCGACCCTCGGCCGTCGAGCAGCCCGGGCAGCCGGTGCGGGCCGGCGCCGACGAGCCGATCGCGGTCGTCGCCATGGCCTGCCGTTACCCCGGTGGCATCACCGAACCGGACGAGCTCTGGCACCTGGTGTCCGGCGGCGGTGACGCCATCACCGGCTTCCCCACCGACCGGGGCTGGGACCTGACCGCCCTCTACCACCCGAACCCCGGCCACCCGGGCACCAGCTACACCCGCTCCGGCGGATTCCTGCACGACGCCGCCGAGTTCGACCCGGGCTTCTTCGGCATCTCGCCGCGCGAGGCGCTGGCCATGGACCCGCAGCAGCGACTGCTGTTGCAGGCCTCCTGGGAGGCGGTGGAGCGGGCCGGCATCGTGCCGGGCGCGCTGCGCGGCAGCCGCACCGGCGTCTTCGTGGGCGCCACCTCCCACGAGTACGGGGCACGCCTCGCCGAACCCGCCGACGGTCTCGACGGCTACGTGCTGACCGGCAGCACGATGAGTGTCGCCTCCGGCCGCATCTCGTACGTGCTCGGCCTCGAAGGGCCGGCGCTGACCGTCGACACCGCCTGCTCGTCGTCGCTGGTCGCCCTGCACCTGGCCGCCCAGTCGCTGCGCCGGGGTGAGTGCGAACTGGCCCTGGCCGGCGGTGCCACGGTGATGGCGGGCCCCGGTATGTTCGTCGAGTTCAGCCGCCAGCGGGGTCTCGCCGGCGACGGCCGGTGCAAGGCCTTCGGCGCGGGCGCCGACGGCACCGGCTGGGGCGAGGGCGTCGGGGTGCTGGTCCTGGAACGGCTCAGCGACGCGCAGGCGAACGGCCACCAGGTCCTCGCCGTGATCCGCGGCAGCGCGATCAACCAGGATGGCGCGTCCAACGGCCTCTCCGCCCCGAGCGGCCCCGCCCAGCAGCGGGTCATCCGGGCCGCCCTCGCCGACGCCGGGCTCACCGCCGCCGACGTCGACGTGGTCGAGGCCCACGGCACCGGCACCACCCTGGGCGACCCGATCGAGGCGCAGGCGCTGATCGCGACCTACGGCGCCGACCGGCACGGGGACGCCCCGCTGTGGCTGGGCTCGCTCAAGTCCAACATCGGCCACACCCAGGCAGCCGCCGGTGTCGGTGGCGTGATCAAGATGATCCTCGCGCTGCGGGCCGAGGTGCTGCCCCGCACCCTGCACGCCGACGAGCCGTCACCGCACGTCGACTGGTCCGCCGGCACCGTCCAACTGCTCACCGAGCCCCAGGACTGGCGGCGCTCCGAACAGCCCCGCCGGGCCGGCGTCTCCTCCTTCGGCATCAGCGGCACGAATGCCCACCTGGTGCTCGAAGAGGCACCGGTCGCCACCCTGGTGCTCGAAGAGGCACCCCAAGCTGACGCCCCGGCCCGCCCCGACGTGCGGCGAACCGTGCCGGTGCTGATGTCCGCGCGCACCCCGCAGGCCCTGCGACGGCAGGCCGCCCGGCTGCGCGACCGGATCGGGGAGAACGACACCCACCTCGCCGACATCGCGTACACCCTGAACGTCACCCGGACCCGGTTCGCGCACCGCGCGGTCGTCCTCGCCGAGGGCCCGGACGACCTGCGCGACGGTCTGGCTGCACTGGCCGACGACCGGTCGGCGGGGAACGTCGTCACCGCACACCCGGCCGAGCCGGGCCGGATCGCGTTCGTGTTTCCGGGACAGGGTTCCCAGTGGCTGGGCATGGCGGTCGAACTGGCCGAGGCCGAGCCGGTGTTCCGTGACCACCTGACGGCCTGCGGGGAGGCGCTGCTCCCGTACACCGGTTGGGATCTGCTCGCCGCGCTGCGCGGCGGCGACGACGCGCCGTCGCTGGACCGGGTCGACGTGGTCCAGCCCGCGCTGTGGGCGGTGATGGTCTCCCTGGCCCGGCTCTGGCAGGCCGCGGGCGTCCGACCGGCCGCGGTGATCGGGCACAGCCAGGGCGAGGTCGCGGCCGCGCACATCGCCGGCGCCCTCACCCTGGACGACGCCGCCCGGATCGCGGCCCGCCGCAGCCAGGCCATCGTCGCGCTGGCCGGGCGGGGCGGAATGGTCGCGGTGCAGGCGTCCGCCGCCACAGTGGAGCCGATCCTGGCCCGCTGGGGTGGCCGGATCAGCATGGCCGCCGTCAACGGACCGACCGCCGTGGTGGTCGCCGGGGAGCCCGCAGACCTGGACGACCTCGAACCGGCGCTGGCCGCCGCCGGCATCGAGGCGAAGCGCATCAAGGTCGACTACGCCTCGCACTCCGCCCACGTCGAGGTGATCCGTGAGGACCTGCTGGACGCGCTCGCCGGGGTCGAACCGCGCGTCGCCGAGATCCCGTTCTACTCCACTGTCTACGGCTCCCGGGTGGACACCACCGAGCTGGGCGCCGACTACTGGTACACCAACCTGCGCCGCCCCGTCCGCTTCGCCGAGACGGTCGACGTGCTGCTGTCCGACGGGTACCGGGCCTTCGTCGAGACCAGCCCGCACCCGGTGCTCGTCGCCGCCGTGCAGGACTCGGCCGAGCAGGCCGGAGTGGACGCCGCAGTGCTGCGGACGTTGCGACGCCACGACGGCGGTCCGGCCCGCTTCCGGGTCGCGCTGGCCGAGGCGTACGCGCGGGGGCTCGCTGTCGACTGGACGGACCTGACCCCGGACGGTTCGCTGGTGGCCCTGCCCACCTACTCCTTCGAGCGGGAGCACTTCTGGCATCACCCGGCCGTGCCGGGCAGCGCCGACGACCCGGCCAACGACCCCTTCTGGGCGACTGTGGAGCGCGGGGACGCCGCCGCGCTCGCCGCCGATCTGGCCCTGGCGCCGGGCACCCTGGACGAGATCGTGCCGGTGCTGGCCGCCTGGCGTCGCGAGCAGCGAATCCGCGCAGGTGCCGCCGGTTGGCGCTACGTCGTCGAGTGGAAGCCGCAGCCGGACTCCCCGGTGGCTGCCGGCGGGCACTGGATCGTCGCCGTCGCCGGCTACGACCCCACCACCACTGTCGTCCTGCACGCCCTCGGCGACGCCGGGCTCGCCCTCGACGTGGTCGTCGTGGCGGCCGACGCCGACCGGGCCACCCTCGCCGAGCGGCTCGCGGCACATGCCGACGGTGTCCTCTCCCTGCTCGCCTTCGCGGAAGGACCCCTCGGCGAGGGCCTTCGCCGCACCCTGACCCTCACCCAGGCGCTCGGTGACGCCGGCGCCGACGCCCCCCTCTGGTTGGTCACCCGAGGTGGGGTCGACACCGGGCCCGCGGACCGGGTCGATGACCCCGAGCAGGCCCTGATCTGGGGTCTCGGCCGGATCGTCGCCCTGGAACACGCCGACCGCTGGGGCGGCCTGGTCGACCTGCCCACCGATGTCGACGAGCGGGCCGCCGAGCGGTTGCTCGCCGCGGTCACCGGGGAGGACGACGAGGACCAGGTGGCCATCCGGGTCGACGGCCGCTACCTGCGCCGGCTCGGCCATGCGCCCCGCCCGACCCGGGTGGCCGGCGGCCTGCGCCCGGACGGGCCGGTGCTCATCACCGGCGGCACGGGTGCCCTCGGCGCCACTGTCGCCCGCTGGCTCGCCGAACGCGGCGCGCCGCACCTGATCCTGCTCAGCCGCCGCGGCCCGGACGCCCCCGGCGCCGCCGACCTGGTCACCGAACTGGCCGAACTCGGCGCCACCGCCTCGGTGGTGGCCTGCGACGCCGGCGACCGCGACGCCCTCGCGGCAGTGCTCGCCGAGCACCCGGTGCGCGCTGTCGTACACGCCGCCGGGCTGCTCGACGACGGCACCGTCGACACCCTCACCACCGACCAGGTCGACCGGGTGCTGGCCGCGAAGGTCGCCGCCGCCCGTCACCTCGACGAGCTCACCCGGGACCGGGACCTCAGCGCGTTCGTCCTGTTCTCGTCGATCGCGGCGAGCATCGGCATCCCGGGGCAGGGCAACTACGCGCCGGGCAACGCGTACCTCGACGCCCTGGCGGAGCAGCGCCGCGCCGACGGCCTGGCCGCCACCTCGATCGCCTGGGGCCCGTGGGCCGGCGGCGGCATGGCCGCCGACGCCGCGGTCGGCGACCTCATGCAGCGCCACGGCATCACCCCGATGGACCCGCAGATCGCGCTCGCCGCCCTGCAACAGGCCCTGGACGACGACGCCACCACCCTCACCGTCGCCGACCTCGACTGGGACCGGCTCGCCCTCGCGCTCACCGCCGGGCGTCGCCGCCCGCTGATCGAGGACCTGCCGGAGGTGCAGCGCGCCATCGGTGCCGGCGCGGTCGCCGCATCCGGCCCCCTCGCCGCCGGCGGTCCCGCCGAGAGCCTGGCCACCGCGCTCGCCGCGCTGCCCGAGGCGGCCCGCGAGCGGGCCCTGATCGGCCTGGTGCGCGAGCAGGCGGCGCTCGTGCTCGGCCACGCCGGCCCGGACGCGGTCGACCCGAACCGCCCGTTCCGCGAGCTGGGGTTCGACTCGCTCGCCGGTGTCGAGCTGCGCAACCGGCTTCGCACCGTCACGGGCCTGCGCCTGTCGACCACCCTGGTCTTCGACCACCCCACCCCGGCCGTGCTCGCAGCGCACCTGCACGACGAGCTGACCGGCACGCTGCCGGCCCGGCCCACCGACGACCCCGCCACCGTACGAGGACCCGACGAGCCCATCGCGATCGTGGCGATGGCGTGCCGCTACCCCGGGAACGTCAACTCGCCCGCCGACCTGTGGCGACTGCTGGACGACGGCGGTGACGCGATCGGCGGCTTCCCCGTGGACCGTGGGTGGGACCTGACCCACCTCTACCACCCGGACCCGGACCACCCGGGCACCTCGACCACCCGGCACGGCGGGTTCCTCTACGACGTCGCCGACTTCGACCCGACCCCGTTCGGCATCTCGCCACGGGAGGCACTGGCTATGGACCCGCAGCAGCGGCTCCTGCTGGAGACCTCGTGGGAGGCGTTCGAACGGGCCGGCATCGACCCCGCGACGCTGCGCGGCCGGCACGCCGGGGTCTACGTCGGCCTCACCTACCAGGACTACGCGTCGCGGGTCCGGCAGGCGCCCGCCGACCTGGAGGGCTACCTGCTCACCGGCAGCACCGCGAGCGTCGCCTCCGGCCGGATCGCGTACGCCTTCGGCCTCGACGGACCGGCCGTCACCGTGGACACCGCCTGCTCGTCGTCGCTGGTCGCGCTGCACCTGGCCGTGCGGGCCCTGCGGGCCGGCGAGTGCGACCTGGCCCTGGCCGGTGGCGTCGCCATCATGTCCACCCCGCACATGTTCGTGGAGTTCAGCCGCCAGCGTGGTCTCGCCCCGGACGGCCGCTGCAAGCCCTTCTCCGCCGACGCCGACGGCTTCGGCTCCGCCGAGGGCGTCGGCATGCTGCTGGTCGAACGTCTCTCCGACGCGCAACGGCACGGCCACCCGGTCCTCGCCGTGGTCCGTGGCACCGCGGTCAACTCCGACGGCGCGTCGAACGGTCTCACCGCACCGAACGGCCCCGCCCAGCAGCGGGTGATCCGGGCCGCGCTCGCCGACGCGGCCCTGGCGCCCGCCGACATCGACGTGGTGGAGGCGCACGGCACCGGCACCCCGCTGGGCGACCCGATCGAGGCGCAGGCGTTGGGAGCGACCTACGGCCCGGACCGCCCGTCGCAGCGGCCGTTGTGGCTCGGCTCGGTCAAGTCGAACCTGGGGCACACCCAGGCCGCCGCCGGTGTCGCCGGGATCATCAAGATGGTCGAGGCCATGCGGCACGAGGTGCTGCCCCGCACCCTGCACGCCGGGACCCCGAGCCCGCACGTCGACTGGGCGGACAGCCCACTGCAACTGCTCGACGTGCCCCAACCGTGGCCGGCGGATCTGCCGCGCCGGGCCGCCGTGTCGTCGTTCGGCATCAGCGGCACGAACGCCCACGTGATCCTGGAGGCGCCGGCCGCGGCCGCAGCGCCACCCGACGCCTCTCCGACCGCCGACGGTGAGCCGCGCGGGGTGGTGCCGCTGGTGCTCAGCGGGCAGTCGGCCGAGGCGCTGCGCGCGCAGGCGGGCCGCCTCGCGGACCGGCTGACCGAGCCGGGCGCACCCTCGCTGCGCGACACCGGCTGGACCCTGGCCACCGCCCGGGCCGCGTTCGCGCACCGCGCGGTGCTGCTCACCAGCGAGAGCGACGCGGTGGGTGCGCTGCGCGAGCTGGCGGCGGGCCGGGACCACACGAGCATCCACACCGATGGCGTACGAGCGGGAGGTCTGGCCTTCGTCTTCTCCGGCCAGGGATCGCAGCGACCCGGTATGGGCCTGGAGTTGGCGGCGTCGTTCCCGGTGTTCGCCGAGGCGTTCGACGCGGCCTGCGCGGAGCTGGACCTGCACCTGGACCGCCCGTTGCGCGAGGTGATCGCCGAGGGCGACGACCTGGACCAGACGCTCTACACGCAGACCGCCCTGTTCGCCGTCGAGGTGGCGATGTTCCGCCTCGTCGAGTCGTTCGGCGTGACGCCGGACTACCTGGTCGGCCATTCGATCGGGGAGATCGCCGCCGCTCATGTGGCCGGGGTGTTGTCCCTGTCGGATGCGGCGAAGCTGGTCGCGGCCCGAGGCCGCCTGATGCAGGCCCTGCCCGCCGGTGGCGCCATGGTGGCGGTTCGCGCCACCGAGGCCGACGTGCTGCCGCTGCTGACCGACGGCGTGTCCATCGCCGCGATCAACGGCCCTCACTCGGTGGTGCTGTCCGGTGCCGCCGACGAGGTGACCGCCGTCGCCGCCCAGTTCGAAAAGTCCAAGCGGCTGCGGGTCAGTCACGCGTTCCACTCGGTGCTGATGGAGCCCATGCTGGCCGAGTTCGCACAGGTCGCCGAGACGTTGATCTACTCGTCGCCGCGGATCCCGGTGGTGTCGAACGTGACCGGGCAGGTCGCGGAGACGCAGGACGCCGGCTACTGGGTGCGGCACGTGCGGGAGGCGGTCCGGTTCGCCGACGGCATCGCCACCCTGGAGGGTCTGGGTGTCAGCACGTTCGTCGAGATCGGCCCCGACGGGGTCCTCTCGGGAATGGGCGCCGAGTGCGTAACCGACGCGGTGTTCGTACCCGTGCAACGCGCCGACCGGGACCAGACCGCCGCCCTCCAGACGGCCCTCGCCCGCGTGTTCGTGCGCGGCGTCGCCGTCGACTGGACGCCGTGCCTGACCGGTGGTCGCGTCGTCGACCTGCCCACCTACGCCTTCCAGCGGCAGCGCTACTGGTTCGAGGACGACAGCGCCGGCGACACCCCCGACACCCCGTTCTGGCGGGCCGTCGACAGTGGAAACCTGGCGGACCTGCTCGGCGTGGCCGCCGACCGGCCCCTCGACGAGATCCTGCCCGCGCTGCGCGCCTGGCGTCGGCAGGGCACCGACCTTGGCCTGCGTTACCGCCTCGACTGGCCGGTCCGCGACGTTCCGGCCACCGCCGCCCGCCCGGGCCGCTGGCTGGTCGTCGTCCCCAGCCTCGACCTGCCGGTGGCCGCGAACATCCTGACTGCGGGCGGTCCCGACGTGGTCGCGGTGCCGGCCGGCGACCTGCCCGCCATCGACCCGGACGAGGTCGCCGGGGTGCTGTCCCTGCTCGCCCTGGACGAGCGCCCCGACCCGGACCACCCGCACCTGTCCCGAGGGCTGACCGGCACGGCGGCGCTGCTCCGCGACCTCCCGCCGGGCACGCCGCTCTGGGCCGTGACCAGCGGCGCCGTGCGGGTCGGCGACGAAGCTCGGATCAGCCCGCACCAGGCCACCGTGTGGGGGTACGGCCGGGTCGCCGCCCTCGAACTCCCCGGCACCTGGGCCGGCCTCGCCGACCTGCCCGAGAACCCCGGCGCCGAGGCACTCGCCCAACTCTGGGCGGTCGTGCGCGGCACCGGCACCGAGGACCAGGTCGCGATCCGGCACACCGGTGTGCACGTCCGCCGCGTCGTACCGGCCGCCCCGCCCGCGACGCCACGGCCCTGGTCACCGCGCGGCAGCATCCTGATCACCGGCGGCACCGGCGCGCTCGGCGCGCACGTGGCCCGCTGGCTCGCCGGCGCCGGTGCCCCGCACCTGGTGCTGACCAGCCGGGCCGGCGCGGACGCACCGGGCGCCGACCGACTCCACGCCGAACTGACCGCGCTCGGCGCCCGGGTCACCATCGCCGCCTGCGACGTGGCCGACGCCGACACCCTCGCCGACCTGCTCGCCACCGTCGGGGACCTGAGCGCCGTCTTCCACACCGCCGGCGCCCTGCGGTTCGCCGGGGTGCTCGACGACGACCCGGCCGGGCTCGCCTCGGTCGCGGCGGCCAAGGTGGCCGGCGCCGCCAACCTGGACCGGCTGCTCGGCGACACCCCGCTCGACGCGTTCGTGCTGTTCAGCTCGATCGCCGCGCTCTGGGGCAGCGGCGAGCAGAGCGGCTACGCCGCCGCCAACGCCTACCTGGACGCCCTCGCCGACGACCGGCGGTCCCGTGGTCTGACCGCCACCTCGATCGCGTGGGGTCCGTGGGGCGACGGTGGCATGGTCGACGCCGGCACCGAAACGCTGCTGTTCCGCCGTGGCCTGCCGGTTCTCGATCCGGAAACCGCTGTCGCCGCGCTGCGGCAGGCCCTGGACGCTGACGAGACCTACGTGGCGGTCGCCGACGTCGACTGGTCCCGTTTCGCACCCATCTTCTGCGCCGCCCGGCCCCGGCCGCTGATCGCCGACCTGCCGCAGGTGCGGGCGCTGACCGCCCAGACCGTGGAGGACACCGCCACGCCGCTGGCCGACACGCTGGCCGCGCTGGCGCCGGCCGAACAGGAACATCACCTGCTCACCCTGGTCCGGGTTGTCACCGCCGCCGTGCTCGGCCACGACGGGCCGGACGCGGTCGGCCCCGAACAGGCGTTCCGGGAGATGGGCGTCGACTCGCTCACCGGCGTGGACCTGCGCGACCGGCTGCGACGCGAGGTCGGCTTCGCACCGCCCGCCACCCTCGTCTTCGACCACCCCAATCCGCTCGCGGTGGCCCGCTACCTGCGCGACCGGCTGCTCGACCAGCCCGCCGCCGCACCGGCGCCGGTCCCGGCGCTGGCTGTGGCACCCGACGACGACCCGATCGTCGTGGTCGGCATGTCCTGCCGGTTCCCCGGCGGGGTGCAGGGGCCCGACGACCTGTGGCGACTGGTCGCCGACGAGGCCGACGTCGTCTCCGGCTTCCCCGCCGACCGTGGCTGGGCCCTGGACGCGCTCTACCACCCGGACCCCGACCACCAGGGCACCGCGTACACCCGCTCCGGCGGCTTCCTGCACGACGCGGCCGACTTCGACGCCGACCTGTTCGGGGTGAACGGCCGCGAGGCCCTGGCCATGGACCCGCAACAGCGGCTCCTGCTGGAGACCGCCTGGCAGGCGCTGGAGAACGCCGGCCTGCCACCACGCGGCCAGCGCGGACGCCGGACCGGCGTCTTCGTCGGCGGCGCCCACCTCGGGTACGGGGAGGGCGCGGAACCACCACCCGGAGTCGAGGGCTACCGCCTCACCGGCAACGCCACCAGCGTGATGTCCGGCCGCGTCGCCTACACGTTCGGCTTCGAGGGACCGGCCGTCACCATCGACTCGGCGTGCTCGTCGTCGCTGGTCGCCCTGCACTGGGCGGCCCGCGCGCTGCGGCAGGGGGAGTGCACGCTCGCCCTGGCCGGCGGGGTCGCGGTCATGTCGAGCCCGGCGGTCTTCGTCGAGTTCAGCCGGCAGGGCGGGCTCGCCCCGGACGGCCGGTGCAAGGCGTTCGCCGCCGGGGCCGACGGCACCGGCTGGGCCGAGGGCGCCGGCTTCGTGGTCCTGGAGCGGATGTCGGACGCGCTGGCCAACGGGCACCACGTACTCGCGGTGCTGCGCGGCAGCGCCGTCAACCAGGACGGTGCCTCCAACGGCCTGACCGCCCCGAACGGTCCCGCGCAGCAGCGGGTGATCGCCGAGGCGCTGGCCGACGCCGGTCTGTCCACAGCAGACGTCGACGTGGTCGAGGCGCACGGCACCGGCACCACGCTCGGCGACCCGATCGAGGCGCAGGCGCTGCTGGCCACGTACGGGCAGGGTCGGGCGGCCGACCAACCGCTGCTGCTGGGCTCGCTCAAGTCGAACATCGGGCACGCCCAGGCGGCCGCCGGCATCGGCGGGATCATCAAGATGATCCAGGCGATGCGGTACGGCCTCGCGCCGCGGACCCTGCACGTGGACGAGCCGACCCCCCACGTGGACTGGTCGGCCGGCGCGGTGCGGCTGCTGACCTCGGCGCAGCCGTGGCCGGAGACCGGACGGGCCCGTCGTGCCGCCGTCTCGGCGTTCGGGGTCAGCGGCACCAACGCCCACGTCATCCTCGAACAGCCGGAACCCGCCGCGCAGCCGGTGACCGCGCCGGACGCGGACGCACCGCCGAAGCACCTGCCCTACATCCTGTCCGGACGGTCGGACCGGGCGCTGCGGGAGCAGGCGGAGCGGCTCCTCGCGGCCGGCGTGGACCGGCACGTCGGGGCCGGCGCCGGCGTGGCCCTCGCCCGTTCCCTGGCCACCACCCGCTCCGCCCTCGACCACCGGGCGGTCGTCCTGGCCACCGACGCCGCCACCCTGCGCGACGGCCTGCACGCCGTCGCGATCGGCGAACCCGACCCGTCGGTGATCGGTGGCACCGCCACCGCCACCGGCAAGCTCGCCTTCCTCTTCACCGGCCAGGGCAGCCAACGCGCGGGCGTGGGCCGGGACCTGTACGCCACCGAGCCCGTCTTCGCCGTCGCGCTCGACGAGATCCGGGCCGCCATCGACCCGCACCTCGACCGCCCACTGCTCGACGTCATGTTCGCCGACCCGGGCACCCCCGAAGCGGCACTGCTGGACCGGACCGAGTTCACCCAGCCGGTGCTCTTCGCCCTCGAAGTGGCCCTGTACCGCCTCCTCGAAGCACACGGAGTGACACCCGACTACCTGCTCGGCCACTCCATCGGTGAGCTCGCCGCCGCCCACGTCGCCGGCGTGCTGTCCCTGTCCGACGCCGCGCAGCTGGTCGCCGCGCGGGGCCGGTTGATGCAGGCGCTCCCGTCCGGCGGCGCGATGCTGGCCATGCAGGGCACCGAGGCGGAGATCCGGCCGCTGCTCACCGGCGACGTGTCGATCGCCGCGGTCAACGGACCCGACTCGGTGGTCGTCTCCGGTGACGCGGACACCATCGACCTGATCGCCGAGCGCTGGCGCGCCGACGGGCGACGGGCCAAGCGGCTCACCGTCAGCCACGCATTCCACTCCGCCCAGATGGACGCGATGCTCGACGAGTTCGGGCGGATCGCGGCCGGGCTCACGTACGCGCCGCCGAGCATCCCGCTGATCTCCGACCTGACCGGCGAGCCGATCGGCCAGCCGGACGCCGACTACTGGGTGCGGCACGTACGCGAGGCGGTGCGCTTCGCCGACGGAGTCACCGCCCTGGACGCCCGGGGTGTCACCGCGTACTGCGAGGTCGGCCCGGGTGGGGTGCTGACCGCGCTGGCCCGGGACTGCCTGCCCGCCGCGAAGCAGGTAGACGCCGTCCTGGTCGCCGCGCTGCGCGGCGATCGGAGTGAACCCACCGCCGTCGCCGAGGCGGTGGCCGGCCTGCACGTCGGCGGCGTGCCGATCGACTGGTCGACAGCGCTGCCCGGCACCGGGACCGTGCCGCTGCCGACCTACCCGTTCCAGCGCCGCCGGTTCTGGATCGCCCCGGCCCCGGTCGGCGGCACCGCCGCGGATCCGTCGGACGACCCGTTCTGGTCCGCAGTGGAGCACAACGACCTGGAGACGCTGGGCACGATGCTCGGCGACGCCCGGGTCGGCGAGGTGGCACCGGCGCTGCCGGTCCTGGCCGACTGGCACCGTGGCCGACTGGCCCGTGGCTCCGCCGACCGCAGGCGCTACCGGGCCCAGTGGGAACCGGTCGCCATGCACGGGACCGCCCGTCTGACCGGGACCTGGCTGGTCGCTCTTCCCGGCCCGGTCGACGCGTACGCCCGTACCGTCATCGAGGCCCTGACCGAGGCCGGTGCCCGCACCCGGCCGATGGTGCTGGACGGCCGCGACCGCGCGGCGATCGTCGCCGAACTGGCCACGGCCGACGAGGTCTCCGGCATCCTGTCGCTGCTCGCCCTGGACGACCGGGAGCTGCCCGGCCACCCCGGGGTGCCCAACGGGCTGGCCGCGACCCTGGCCCTGATCCAGGCGGCCGGCGACGCCCACCTCGACGCGCCGCTGTGGGCCGTCACCCGGGGTGCCGTCTCCGCCACCGCCGAGGTCACCCACCCCGCGCAGAACGCCGTGTGGGGTCTCGGCCGGGTCGCCGCCCTGGAACACGCCGCCCGCTGGGGTGGTCTGATCGACCTGCCGGAACGCGTCGACGGCCCCGCGCTCTGCCGGGTGCTCGCCGACGGCGGCGAGGACCAGGTGGCCCTGCGCGACGCCGGCACGTTCGTCCGCCGCCTGGTCCGCGCACCACTGCCGACCACCACAGCCACCCCGTGGACACCGCGCGACACCGTCCTGATCACCGGCGGCACCGGCGCGCTCGCCGGGCACGTGGCCCGCCGGCTCGCCCAGGACGGCGCCGGTCACCTGGTCCTGGCCAGCCGCCGAGGTGGCGACGCCCCCGGCGCGGACGACCTGACCGCAGCGCTGACTGCGCTCGGCGCCCGGGTCACAGTGGTGGCCTGCGACCTGACCGACACCGACGACGTCGCCGAGCTGCTCCGCCGGGCCGACGCCGACGCGTTGCCGCTGCGCGCCGTGGTGCACACCGCCGGCATCGGCGACTCGGCCCCGCTCGCCGAGACCACCCCGGAGCTGCTCGCCGGCATCGTGGCGGCGAAGATCGGCGGCGCCCGGCACCTGGAGGACCTCCTCGGTGACCGTGACCTGGACGCGTTCGTCTGCTTCTCCTCCATCTCGGGGGTCTGGGGCAGTGGCGGGCAGGCCGCCTACGCCGCGGGCAACGCCTTCCTCGACGCGTTCGCCGAACGACGCCGCGCGAGAGGCCTGGCCGGCAGCGCGATCGCCTGGGGACCGTGGGGTGAGGGCGGCATGGTCGCCGACACCGGCACCGAGGAGCACCTGCGGCGCCACGGGCTCACCCCGCTGGTGCCGTCGGCAGCTGTCGACGCCTTCGCCCGCAGCCTCGACCACGGCGACATCACCGTCGCGGTCGCCGACGTGGACTGGGCCCGCTTCGCCCCCGCCTTCACCGCCGCCCGTCCCAGCCCACTGCTCGACGGAGTCCCGGAGGTCCGCGCGGCGGTCGCCGAACCGGTCGCGCAGGTCCAGGCCGCCGGGCCGATCGACGGGCTCACCGACCTGCCCGAGGCCGAACGCGGGCACCTGCTGCTCGACCTGGTCCGGACCGAGACGGCCGCGGTCCTCGGCCCGGGCGGCGGCTTCGAGGCGAACCGCGCCTTCCGCGAACTCGGCTTCGACTCCCTGACCGCTGTCGAGATGCGCAACCGGCTCACCACTGTCACCGGGCTCAGCCTCCCGGCCACCCTGGTGTTCGACCACCCGACCCCGGCGGTGCTCGCCGCGCACCTGGACACGCTTCTGATGCGCGAGCACCGTCCGACCGCGCCGACAGTGGTGGGCCGGCTCGACGACCTTGAGGCGGCCCTCGCCGCCACGCCGGTCGACGACGCCGACCGGCCGGCCCTGGTGGCCCGCCTACAGGCGCTCGCACACCGCTGGGCCACCGCCGAGGAACCGGCGGAGGCGGGCGGCGACGAAATTGGCGACGCGACCGCCGACGAACTGCTCCAGATCATCCAGAACGAATTCGGCAGATCTTGATCCGCGCAGCGGGAACGGGGTACGTGTCATGGCGAACGACGAGAAGCTGCTCGACCACCTCAAGTGGATGACCGCCGAGCTGCGACGCAGCAAGCGACGGCTCGAAGAGGTGGAGACGGCGGCCGGCGAGCCCGTCGCGATCGTCGCGATGACCTGCCGCTACCCGGGCCGGGTCAGCACGCCCGAGCAGCTCTGGGAGCTGGTCGCCGCCGGCGGGGACGCGATCGGTGACTTTCCGGACGACCGTGGGTGGGACGTCGACGGGCTCTACGACCCCGACCCGGACGCCAAGGGCAAGAGCTACGCCCGCGAGGGTGGGTTCCTCGCCGAGGCGGCCGACTTCGACCCGGCGCTGTTCGGTATCTCGCCGCGCGAGGCCCTGGCCATGGACCCGCAGCAGCGCCTGCTGTTGGAGACCGCCTGGGAGGCGTTCGAGCGGGCCGGTATCCCCAGCGACAGCGTGCGGGGCAGCCGGACCGGCGTGTTCGTCGGGATCAGCGGCCGCGACTACGACACCCTGCTGCAGCGGCACACCCAGGACGGCATCGAGGGCTACCGGCTGACCGGCAGCGCGGCCAGCGTGCTCTCCGGGCGGATCGCGTACCAGTTCGGCCTGGAGGGTCCGGCGGTCACCATCGACACCGCCTGCTCGGCCTCACTGGTCGCGCTGCATCTGGCGGTCCAGTCCCTGCGGCAGCAGGAGTGCTCCCTGGCCCTCGCCGGTGGCGCCACAGTGCTCGCCACCCCGGAGGCGTTCGTCGAGTTCAGCCGTCAGCGTGGCCTCGCCCCGGACGGCCGCTGCAAGCCGTTCGCCGCCGCGGCCGACGGCACCGGCTGGTCCGAGGGCGCCGCACTGCTCCTGCTGGAGCGTCTCTCCGACGCCCGCCGCAACGGCCACCCGGTGCTCGCCGTCATCCGGGGCACCGCGGTCAACCAGGACGGCGCCTCCAACGGTCTCACCGCCCCCAACGGGCCCGCGCAGCAGCGCGTCATCCGGGCCGCGCTCGCCAACGCCCGACTCACCGCGGCCGACGTCGACCTGGTGGAGGCACACGGCACCGGCACCCGGCTCGGCGACCCGATCGAGGCGCAGGCGTTGCTCGCCACGTACGGCCAGAGCCGTCCGGACGGCGAACCGCTCTGGCTCGGCTCGCTCAAGTCCAACCTCGGCCACACCCAGGCCGCTGCCGGTGTCGGTGGCGTGATGAAGATGGTGCTCGCACTGCGGGCCGGCGTCATGCCGCGCACCCTGCACGTCGACGAGCCCACCCCGCACGTGGACTGGACGGCCGGCAACGTCCAACTGCTCACCGCCGAGCGCCAGTGGGCGCCGGGGGAGCGACCACGTCGTGCGGCGGTCTCCGCGTTCGGCATCAGCGGCACCAACGCCCACGCGATCATCGAGGAGGCCCCGGCGGCGGACGCCCCGGCGACGCCACCGCCGGCCGGCACCGACCCGGTCTGGGTGCTCAGCGGCCACACCCCGGAGGCGCTGCGGGCCCAGGCCGCCCGTCTGAGCGCCTTCGCGGCCACCGCCACGGCGACCCACGCCGACATCGCCTACTCGCTCGCCGCGACCCGCTCACCGCTGCCGGTCCGGGCCGTGGTCACCGGCACCGACCTGCCGGGTGCCCTGGCGGCCCTGGCCGACGGCGTCGCCACCGCCGGGGCCGTCACCGGCTCGGTCCAGGACGGCCGCACCGCGTTCCTGTTCTCCGGTCAGGGCTCCCAACGCCACGGTATGGGCCTTGAGCTCGCCGCGCGCTTCCCGGCGTACGCGCAGGCACTCGACCTGGTCTGCGCGGAACTGGACCCGCACCTCGACCGTCCGCTGCGCGAGGTGATCGCCGACGGGGTCGACCTGGAACAGACCGCCTACACGCAGGCCGCCCTGTTCGCGGTGGAGGTCGCCCTGTTCCGGCTGGTCGAGTCGTTCGGGGTCACACCCGACTACCTCGTGGGGCACTCGATCGGGGAGATCGCCGCCGCGCACGTCGCCGGCGTGCTGTCCCTCGCCGACGCCGCGACGCTGGTGGCGGCGCGGGGCCGACTGATGCAGGCGCTGCCGGCCGGCGGGGTGATGGTGGCGGTACGGGCGACCGAGGCCGAGGTGCTGCCGCTGGTGACCGAGGGCGTGGACATCGCCGCGGTCAACGGTCCCCGGTCGGTGGTGCTGTCCGGTGCCCCCGACGCGGTGGCGGCGGTCGTCGCCCACTTCGAGAAGTCCAAGCCGCTGACGGTCAGTCACGCGTTTCACTCGGCGCTGATGGAGCCGATGCTGGCCGAGTTCGCGCAGGTGGCGACCACCCTGACCTACCACGCGCCGGTCATCGGTGTCGTCTCCAACCTCACCGGGCAGCTCGCCGGCACGCAGGACGCCGACTACTGGGTCCGGCACGTACGCGACGCGGTCCGGTTCGCCGACGGCATCGCCTGGCTGCGGGGCCGCGGCGTCACCCGGTTCCTGGAGATCGGCCCGGACGGCGTCCTCACCGCGATGGCACGGGAGAGCGACGACAGCGAAGCCGCCTACCTGCCCCTGCTGCGCCGGGGTCGCCCCGAGGTGACCTCCCTGATCACCGGGCTGGCCGAGGCGTACGTGCGGGGCGCCGCGGTGGACTGGACCGTGCTGGCCACCGGCGGCAGCCGTGTCGACCTGCCCACCTACGCGTTCCAGCAGCAGCGGTACTGGCCCGCCACCGGCGTCGCGCCGGCCGGGGACACCCGGGGCCTCGGCCTCACCGGTGTCGACCACCCGCTGCTCGGCGCCTCCGTCTCCCTGGCCGGTGCCGACGAACACCTCTTCACCGGCCACTGGTCCGCCGCCGGGCACCCGTGGCTCGCCGATCACCAGGTCGCCGGGGACCTCGTCGTCCCCGGCACCGCCCAGCTCGAGGCGGTCCTCGCGGCCGGTGCCGAGATCGGCTGCGAGACGGTCGAGGACCTGGTCCTCGCCACCCCGCTCGTGCTGCCGCCCGCGGGCGTGCAGGTGCAGGTCCGGATCGGCGCCCCGGACGCCGACGGCCGCCGCAGCGTCAGCGTGCACAGCGGTGACGGCGAGACGTGGACCGTGCACGCCTCCGGCACCCTTGCCGTCACCGGCAGCGCGGCGCCCGCCCCGGCCGAGTGGCCGCCGCCGGGCGCCGAACCCGTCGACCTCACCGACCTCTATCCCGCGCTGGTCGAACGCGGTCTGGCCTACGGGCCCGCGTTCCGTGGCCTGGAAGCCGTCTGGCGCGGCCCGCTGGGGGACACGTTCGCCGAGATACGCGCCCCCGAGAGCATCGACTCCACAGGCTTCGGGCTGCACCCAGCGCTCCTCGACGCCGCCCTGCACGCCCTCGGCTGCACGGGCACCGGCGACGAACCGGCCGCCGTCCCGTTCGCCTGGAACGGCGTCACCCTGCACGCGGTCGGCGCCGACACGATCCGGGTCCGGCTGCGCGGCACCGGGACCGTCGCCCTGGACGTCTGGGACACCACCGGGCAGCCGGTCGCCACTGTCGGTTCCCTGGTGCTCCGCCCGTACGCCCCGCCCACCCCGAAGGCACTCCCGGTGGCCGACGCCCTGCACCGCCTCGCGTGGGCCCCGATCGTCGCCTCGCCGCCCGCTGGAACGGCCACCGTTCCGGCGCAGGTCTGGCGCCCGGAGACCGCCGGTGACGATCCGGTGGCCACGGTGCACACCGCGACCGCCGCCGCGCTCGACCTGCTCCAGCGGTTCCTGCGCGACACCACCGACGCGGGCAGCCGCCTCGCCGTGGTCACCTCCGGTGCGGTGGCGACCTCGCCCGACGAGGACGTACCCGACCTGGCCGGGGCGGCGGTCTGGGGTCTGGTCCGGACCGCCCAGACGGAGAACCCGGACCGCTTCGTCCTGGTCGACCTGGACGGCCACGACGACGACACGGCGCTCGCCGCCGCGCTCGCCACCGGGGAACCGCAGATCGCCGCCCGCAACGGCGCCCTGTTCGCCCCCCGCCTGGCCCGCGCCGCGACCGGCCCCGCCCTGATCCCGCCGGCCGGCGTCCCCTGGCGCCTCGACGTCCCGGTGAAGGGCACCCTGGACAACCTCGCCCTGGTCCCGTGCCCCGAGGTCGACGAACCGCTCGGCCCGGGCCAGGTCCGGATCGCTGTCCGCGCCACCGGCCTCAACTTCCGCGATGTCCTGATCGCCCTGGACATGTATCCGGACGTCGCCCAGCTCGGCAGCGAGGGCGCCGGTGTCGTCACCGCCATCGGCCCCGGTGTCGACGGGGTGCGGGTCGGCGACGCGGTGATGGGCATGTTCTACGGCGCGTTCGGCCCGGTGACCGTCACCGACCACCGGCTGATCACGCCGATCCCGGCCGGCTGGACGTTCGAGCAGGCCGCCGCCGTGCCGATCGTCTTCCTCACCGCCTACTACGCCCTGGTCGACCTGACCGGCCTGCGTGCCGGGGAGTCGCTGCTGGTGCACGCCGCCACCGGTGGCGTCGGCATGGCCGCCGTGCAGCTGGCCCACCATCTCGGCGCCACCGTCTACGGCACGGCCAGCCCCGCGAAGTGGGACACGCTGCGCGGTCTGGGTGTTGCCGGCGACCGGATCGCCTCGTCCCGGACCACCGGGTTCGAGGAGAGGTTCCGCGCCGCGACCGGCGACCACGGGGTCGACGTGGTGCTCAACTCGCTCACCGGCGAACACGTCGACGCCTCGCTGCGGCTGCTGGCCGCTGGCGGTCGGTTCGCCGAGATGGGCAAGAACGACGTCCGCGACCCCGCCGCGATCACGGCCGCGTACGGCATCAGCTATCAGGCCTTCGACACCATCGAGGCCGGACCGGACCGGATCCAGCAGATGCTGCGCGCCCTGGTCGATCTCTTCGAGGCCGGAGCACTGCGACCGCTGCCGGTGACCACCTGGGACGTCCGCTCGGCCGGCGCCGCGTTCCGGCACGTCAGCCAGGCCGCCCACGTTGGCAAGGTGGTCCTCACCGTCCCGCCCGCCCTGGACCCGGATGGTGTCGTCCTGCTCACCGGCGGCACCGGCGCGATCGGCGCGGCCGTCGCCCGGCACCTGGTCACCACCCACGGCGCCCGGCACCTGGTGCTGGCCGGCCGACGCGGCTCGGACGCCCCCGGGGCCGCCGACCTCGCCGACGAACTGCGCGGCCTGGGCGCGAGCGTGACAGTGGCCGCCTGTGACGTCGCCGACCGCAGCGCCGCCGCGGCCTTGGTCGCGGCCAGCACCACGGACCGGCCGCTGACCGCTGTCGTCCACCTGGCCGGCGTCCTCGACGACGGCGTGCTCGACGCGATGACACCCGATCGGCTGGCCGGCGTGCTGCGCCCCAAGGCCGACGCCGCCTGGCACCTGCACGACCTCACCAGGGATCAGCCACTCGCCGCGTTCGTGCTCTTCTCGTCGCTGTCCGGGCTGCTCGGCGCTGCGGGCCAGGCCAACTACGCGGCCGCGAACGCGTTCCTGGACGGGCTCGCCGCGCACCGGCGCGCCCAGGGCCAGCCGGCGATCTCGCTCGCCTGGGGTCCCTGGACCGCCACGACCAGCATGGCCGGGCGGCTCGACGACACCGACACGCGGCGGATGGACCGCACCGGTGTGCTCGGCTTCAGCACCGCCGAGGGACTGGCGTTGCTCGACGCGGCGCTCGGCATCGACGAGTCGTTGAGCGTGCCGGTGCGGCTGGCCCGTACGGTCGCGGCCGGCACCACCCCACCGCCGCTGCTTCGCGGTCTGGTCCGCGGCGCCACCCGCCCGGCTGGCACCGCCGGACCGGCCGACGCGGCGACCGCGCTGCGCCGTCGCCTGGCCGCCGCCCCCGCCGAGGTCGAACGGATCCTCCTGGAGATCGTCGTGGCGGACGTCGCGGCGGTCCTCGGGCACGACCCGTCCGGCATCGTCGCTGGTCGTGCCTTCAAGGAACTCGGGTTCGACTCGCTGACCGCCGTCGAACTCCGCAACCGGCTCGGCGCGGCGACCGGGCTCCGGCTGTCCGCGACCCTCGCCTTCGACCATCCGAGCCCGCTGGCACTCGTCGCCCACCTGCGCGACGAACTGCTCGGCGGCGCGATCCCGGAGGCACCGCAACCGTCTGCCGAGGTCGCCGGGGACGACGACGACCCGATCGCGATCGTCGCGATGGCCTGCCGCTACCCGGGTGGCATCAGCACCCCGGAGGAGTTGTGGCGGCTGGTCGCCGACGGCGCCGAGGGCATCACCGCCGTCCCGACGGACCGTGGGTGGCGGGCCGACCTCTTCGACACCGGACGGGACGGCGGCTCGGCCACCGACCGTGGGGGCTTCCTGCACGACGCCGCCGACTTCGACGCGGACTTCTTCGGCATCTCGCCCCGCGAGGCCCTGGCGATGGACCCCCAGCAGCGGCTGCTGCTGGAATCCACCTGGGAGGCCCTGGAACGCGCCGGCATCGACCCGGAGACGGTCCGCGGCGAGCCGGTCGGCGTGTTCGTCGGCGCATCGGCCCAGGGGTACGACACCCTGCTCCAGGGTCGCGACGCCAGCGCCGGCTACCTGCTCACCGGCACCGCCGCCAGCGTCATCTCCGGCCGGCTCGCGTACACGTTCGGCTTCGAGGGCCCGGCCGTCACTGTGGACACGGCCTGCTCGGCGTCGCTGGTCGCGCTGCACCTGGCGATCCGGGCGATCCGCAACGGCGAGTGTGCGATGGCCGTCGCCGGCGGCGCCGTGGTGATGGCCACGCCCACCATGTTCCTGGAGTTCTCCCGACAGGGCGGGCTCGCCGCCGACGGGCGCTGCAAGGCGTTCGGGGCGGGCGCCGACGGCACCGGCTGGTCCGAGGGCGTTGGTGTGCTGCTGGTCGAGCGGCTGTCCACGGCGGTCCGGCGCGGTCACCCGGTGCTCGCGCTGGTCCGCGGCACGGCCGTCAACCAGGACGGCGCGTCGAACGGTCTGACCGCCCCGAACGGGCCCGCCCAGCAGCGGGTGATCCGGGCCGCGCTGGCCGACGCCGGTCTGTCCACCGCCGATGTCGACGTGGTGGAGGCCCACGGCACCGGAACGGTGCTGGGTGACCCGATCGAGGCGCAGGCGCTGCTCGCCACGTACGGCCAGGGCCGCGCCGCCGACCGGCCGTTGTGGCTCGGCTCGATCAAGTCGAACCTGGGTCACGCGCAGGCCGCCGCGGGGGTCGGCGGCATCATCAAGATGGTCATGGCGATGCGGGCCGGCCTGATGCCCCGCACCCTGCACGCGGACGAGCCGACCACGCACGTCGACTGGTCGTCGGGTTCGGTCGCCCTGCTCACCGAGGCCCGCGAGTGGGCGGGTGACGGGCGTCCGCGCCGGTCGGCGGTCTCCTCGTTCGGTGTCTCCGGCACCAACGCACACGTCATCCTCGAAGCCGCACCCGACCCGGACCCGGTCCGGGGCAGCGAGCGGGCGGACGCCGCCAGCGACGTACCGCTGGTGCTCACCGCCCGCAGCCCGCAGGCGCTGACCGCGCAGGCCGCCCGGCTGCTGACCGACGGTGACCGGGATCTGGCCGACGTCGCGCACACCCTCGCCGGCCGGGCCCGCCTCCCGCACCGGGCGGTGGCGTTCGGCCGTGCCGCGCTGGAAGCCCTCGCCGCCGGTCAGGCGGCCCCCGCCCTGGTCACCGGCACATCGGTGCCCGGCCGGACGGCGTTCGTGTTCTCGGGCCAGGGGTCACAGCGGCCCGGAATGGGTCTGGAGTTGGCGTCGTCGTTCCCGGTGTTCGCGGAGGCGTTCGACGCGGCGTGCGCGGAGTTGGACGTCCACCTCGACCGGCCGTTGCGCGAGGTGATCGCCGAGGGCGATGACCTGGATCAGACCGTCTACACGCAGACGGCGCTGTTCGCGGTCGAGGTGGCGTTGTTCCGCCTCGTTGAGTCGTTCGGTGTCACCCCGGACTACCTGGTGGGGCACTCGATCGGTGAGATCGCGGCCGCGCACGTGTCCGGGGTGCTGTCCCTGTCGGATGCGGCGAAGCTGGTCGCCGCCCGGGGTCGGCTGATGCAGGCCCTGCCGTCCGGTGGGGTGATGGTCGCGGTGCGGGCCACCGAGGCGGAGGTGCTGCCGCTGCTGACCGACGGGGTGTCCGTCGCGGCGATCAACGGTCCCCGCTCGGTGGTGCTCTCCGGCGTGGAAGGCGAGGTCGCCGCTGTCGCCGCCCAGTTCGAGAAGTCGAAGCGGCTGCGGGTCAGTCACGCGTTCCACTCGGTGCTGATGGAGCCGATGCTCGCCGAATTCGCACAGATCGCCGAAACGTTGACCTACGCGCAGCCCCGGATCCCGGTCGTGTCCAACGTGACCGGGCAGGTCGCGGAGACGCAGGACGCCGACTACTGGGTGCGGCACGTGCGGGAAGCGGTCCGGTTCGCCGACGGCATCGCCACCCTGGAGGGTCTGGGCGTCGCGATGTTCGTCGAGATCGGCCCCGACGGGGTCCTGTCCGCGATGGGCGCGGACTGCGTCAGCGACGCGGTGTTCGTACCCGTGCAACGCTCTGACCGCGACCAACCGACCACGCTGCTCACCGCCCTGGCCCACGTCTTCGTGCGCGGCGTCGCGGTCGACTGGACGCCGTGCTACCCCGGTGGACGCCTCATCGACCTGCCCACCTACGCCTTCCAGCGCCGCCGCTACTGGCCGGCCGCCGCCGTCGGCGAAACCGGCACCGGCGGGCACCCGCTGCTCGGCGCGATGGTCCCACTGGCCGGCAGCGACGACGAGCGGGTGCACACCGGCCACTGGACCACCGGTTCGGTGCCCTGGCTGGCCGACCACCGCATCGCCGGATCGGTCGTCGTGCCCGGCACCGCGCTGCTCGAACTGGTCCTAGCCGCCGGCACCGAGGCCGGCTGCGAGCACGTCGACGACCTCGTCCTCTCCGCTCCCGTGGTGGCCGGCGAACGCGGCGTGCAGCTCCAGGTCCGGGTCGGCCCGGCGGACGACGCCGGCCGCCGCCCGGTCGCGGTGCACGCCACCACCGACGGCGTACGGTGGGCGGCGCACGCCACCGGTACGGTCAGCCCTGCCACCCTGTCGGCCCCGGCGGCCGGCGAGTGGCCTCCGCGCGGCGCGACCCCGCTCGACGTCGGCGACCTCTACGACGACCTGGCCGACCGAGGCCTCGACTACGGTCCCGTCTTCCGTGGGCTGCGCGCGGCCTGGCGTGCCACCGACGGCAGCCTGCACGCCGACCTGGCCCTCGACGGTGACGCCGATGGATACGCGGCGCATCCGGCGCTGCTGGACGCCGCACTGCACGTCCTCGGCCTGACCGGTGACGCCGGCCGGGACGCCAAGGTCCCGTTCTCGTGGACCGGCGTCACCCGGCACGGTCAGACCGGCAGCGCGGCCCGGGCCCGACTGACAGTGACCGCGACGGACACCGTCCGGATCGAGCTGGCCGACGACCTCGGCCGGCCCACTGTCACAGTGGAATCCCTGCTGCTCCGGCCGTACGCCCCGCCCTCGGTGCTGCACACGCTGACGTGGTCGCCGATCCCGGTGCCCGTGGGGTCGACCACGCACGACCTGACCGTGCTGCGCCTCCCGCAGGTCCCGGGCGACCAGGCCGCCGCCGCGCACACCCTGGCCGTGCAGGCGCTCGCCGCCGCGCAGGCCGTCCTCGCGCAGGACGACACTCGTCTGCTCGTCCTCACCACCGGCGCGGTGGCGGCGACCCCGGACGACGCCGTCCCGAACCCGGCCGGCGCCGCGGTCTGGGGCCTGATCCGCAGCGCCCAGTCCGAGCACCCCGGCCGCTTCCTGCTGGCCGACACCGAACCCGGCGACGACCTGGACGACGCCCGGCTCGCGGCCATCACCGCAGCCGGAGAGGATCAGGTCGCGGTACGCGGGGGTGCTGTCCTCGTACCTCGGCTCGTTCCTCACCGCGCGACCGGCGACGGCCCGGCCTTCGGCACCGGAACCGTCCTGGTCACGGGTGCCCTGGGCGCCCTCGGCGGGATCGTCACCCGACACCTGGTGACCCGGCACGGCAGCACCGACCTGATCCTGCTCGGCCGCCGTGGCATCGACACCCCCGGTGCCGCCGAGCTGGTCGCCGACCTGACGGCGCTCGGCGCCACCGCGACCGTGGTCGCCGCCGACGCGGCCGACCGGGACGCCCTCGCGGCCGTCCTCGCCGGAGCACCCGACCTGACCGCTGTCGTGCACGTCGCCGGGGTCCTCGACGACGGTACGGTCGACGGTCTCACCCCGGACCGCGTCGCCGCCGTCCTGCGCCCCAAGGTCGACGCCGCCTGGCACCTGCACGACCTCACCCGCGACCGGAACCTCTCCGCGTTCGTGCTGTTCTCCTCCGCGGCCGGGGTCTTCGGCGGGCCGGGGCAGGGCAACTACGCGGCGGCCAACGCCTTCCTCGACGCTCTCGCGGCGCACCGCCGCTCCGCCGGACTGGCCGCCACCTCACTCGCGTGGGGACCATGGGCGGACGGCATGGCGGCCGGTCTCGCCCCGGCCGAACTGGACCGGATGGCCCGCTCCGGTGTGCTGCCACTGTCCACCGACGTGGCGCTTACCGCGCTCGACCAGGCCTGCGCCGACAACCAGGCGCTTCTCGTACCGGTCCGGCTCGACCCGTCGGCGACCCCGTCGCACGTTCCCGGCGTGCTGCGCGGCATGATCCGCGCGATCCCCCGGCAGCGCGCGGGCCGCGCGTCCGGCGACGAGGCCCTGGTGCGCCGGCTCGCCGGTCTGGCGCCGGCGGCGCGCCGGGACCAACTGCTCGATCTGGTACGCACCCACGTGGCCGGAGTGCTCGGCCACGGCTCCGGGCGGGCCGTCGTCGCCGACCGCCCGTTCAGCGAGTTCGGCTTCGACTCCCTCGCCGCCGTCGAGCTGCGCAACGGGTTGAACTCCGCGACCGGGTTGCGACTGGCCGCCACCCTGGTCTTCGACTACCCGACCCCAGTGGCCCTGGCCGAGCACCTGAACACCGCGCTCGGCGGCTCCGACGAGAGCCCCACCGCCGGTGTGACCAGGGCGGCCACCGCCGACGAGCCGATCGCCATCGTCGGCATGGCCTGCCGCTACCCGGGCGGTGTGACCACGCCGGAGGACCTGTGGCGGCTGGTCGACGCCGGCGGTGACGCGATCGGGGAGTTCCCCCCTGACCGGGGCTGGGATGTAGGGGTGTTGTTCGATCCCGATCCTGACAATCCTGGGACCACGTACACCAAGGAGGGCGGTTTCCTCTACGACGCGGGCGACTTCGACGCGGGATTCTTCGGGATCTCGCCACGGGAGGCTCTCGCCATGGATCCGCAGCAGCGGCTGCTGTTGGAAACCTCCTGGGAGGCGTTCGAGCGGGCCGGGATCGACCCGGCGGTCGTACGGGGAGCGCAGGTGGGTGTGTTCGCTGGGGTGATGTACCACGACTACGTCAGCCGTCTCGGGGCGGCTGACGGAGTCGAGGGTCTGCTGGGCGTCGGCAACGCCGGCAGTGTCGTCTCCGGCCGGGTGGCGTACACCTTCGGCCTGGAGGGCCCAGCGGTCACAGTGGACACCGCCTGCTCGTCGTCCCTCGTCGCCCTGCACCTCGCGGTGCGGGCGCTGCGCAACGGCGAGTGCGCCATGGCGCTGGCCGGCGGTGTGACCGTGATGGCCACCCCGGGTACGTTCATCGACTTCTCCCGGCAGCGGGGCCTGGCGCCGGACGGCCGGTGCAAGTCCTTCTCCGACGACGCCGACGGGACCGGCTGGGCCGAGGGCGCGGGCGTGCTGCTGGTGGAGCGGCTCTCCGACGCGGTGCGCAACGGTCACCGCGTGCTCGCCGTGGTGCGGGGGACCGCTGTCAACCAGGACGGCGCGTCGAACGGGCTGACCGCCCCGAACGGGCCGTCGCAGCAACGCGTCATCCGGGCCGCCCTCGCCGACGCCGGCCTGAGCACCGCCGACGTCGACGCGGTCGAGGCGCACGGCACCGGCACCCGGCTGGGTGACCCGATCGAGGCGCAGGCACTGCTGGCCACCTACGGTCAGGACCGGCCCACCGACGAGCCGCTGTGGCTGGGCTCGATCAAGTCGAACATCGGCCACACCCAGGCCGCCGCGGGTGTCGCCGGCATCATCAAGATGATCGAAGCGATGCGGCACGACACCATGCCGCGGACCGTCCACGTCGAGCGGCCCAGCGGGCACGTCGACTGGTCGGCGGGTGCGGTGCAGCTGCTCGTGGACGCGCGGCCGTGGCCGGCGGGGCAGCGCCCGCGCCGGGCCGGGGTGTCGTCATTCGGGGTGTCCGGCACCAACGCGCACGTGATCATCGAGGAGCCGCCGGCCGCGCCGGTGGTCGAGTCGGCGGTGACCGAGTCGGGTGTGCCGTGGTTGTTGTCCGGGCGCAGCCCGAAGGCGGTCGCCGGTCAGGCGCAGCGGCTCACCGAGTGGGGCGGCGCTGCCGGAGAGGTGGCGTACTCGCTGACGGTGTCGCGGGCGGCGTTCGACCACCGCGCGGTCGTACTCGGTCCGGACCACAGCAGTGGCCTCGCGGCCCTGGCCGACGGGTTGCCGTCCAGCACGGTGATCTCCGGTGCGGCCCGTACGGCCGGTGTGGTGTTCGTGTTCCCCGGTCAGGGTTCGCAGTGGGTCGGCATGGCCACTGGGTTGCTGGATGCGGAGCCGGTGTTCGCGGCGCGGATCGCGGAGTGCGCGGCGGCGCTGGACCCGTTCGTGGACTGGAACCTGTTGGAGGTCTTGCGCTCGGACGATCCGTTGGAGCGGGTGGATGTGGTGCAGCCGGTCCTGTGGGCGGTGCACGTGTCCCTCGCGGAGGTGTGGCGGGCCAGGGGTGTGACCCCGGACGCGGTGATCGGCCATTCGCAGGGGGAGATCGCGGCGGCCTGCGTGGCCGGGGTGCTCTCACTGAGCGACGCGGCAAAGGTCGTGGCGTTGCGCAGCAAGGCTCTGTTGTCGATCGCGGGCAGTGGTGGGATGGTGTCGGTCAACGCCGGCCTGGACGTGGTCACACCCCTGCTGACCGACGGGGTCAGCGTCGCCGTGGTCAACGGCCCGACCAGCGTCGCCGTCGCGGGTGCTGACCTGGATGCGTTCCTGGCGGCCGCCGAGGCGGCCGGGGTGCGGGCGAAGCGGGTCAAGGTCGATTACGCCTCGCACTGCGCTCTGGTCGAGCCCGTGGAGGCGGAGCTGGCCCGTCTGCTCGACGGGGTGCAACCTCAGCCCGGTGCGGTGCCCTTGTTCTCCACCGTCGAGAACGGCGGTCAGATGGACGCCGGCTACTGGTATCGCAATCTGCGTCAGCCGGTCCGGCTGGATCTGGCGGTCGAAGCGGCATACGCGGCGGGGCACCGGATCTTCGTCGAGGTCAGCGCGCACCCCGTGTTGACCGGTGCGATCGCTGACACCGCCGAGGTGGCCACGGTGGGCACGTTGCGTCGTGGCGAGGGCGGGCCCGAGCAGGTGCTCCGGTCGCTGGCCGAGGCATGGGTATGCGGCGCACCCGTCGACTGGACCACCGTCATCCCGGCGACCCGGACCGTCGACCTGCCCACCTACCCCTTCCAGCACCAGCGTTTCTGGCCGGTCGGCGATGCGCCAGTGCCGGTCGTGGACCCGATGGACAGCGAGTTCTGGCAGGCCGTGGAGAACGGCGACCTCACCCCACTCGGCATCACCGACGACGGCACCGACCTGCTGCCCGCCCTGACCGCCTGGCGGCGTACCCGCAAGGAACGCGGCACCACCGACACCTGGCGCTACACCGTCGGCTGGGCCGCGCTGCCCGAGCCGACCGACGCGTTGCTCACCGGCACCTGGCTGCTGCTCACCACCCCGACCGCGCGGACGGAGACCACATTCGCCACCGCCGCGATCGAGCAGGCCGGCGGCACCGCCGTCATCGTCGAGGTCGACCCGGCGACAACCGACCGGGCCACCCTGACCGCACAACTGAGCGCGGCGACCGGCCCGGGCCCCGCCATCTCGGGTGTGCTGTCCCTGCTGGCGGTCGCCCCGGACAGCGACGGCGCCGTCCCGCCGTGCCTGACCGCGACCGTCCTGCTGATCCAGGCCCTGGCCGACGCCGGGATCCCCGGACGGCTCCGGATCGTCACCCGCGGCGCGGTCACCGTCACCGCCACCGACGAACCGCCACTGACCGGGCCGGCCCAGGTCTGGGCCACCGGCCGGGTGTTCGGCCTGGAGCAGCCGGACCGCTGGGGCGCACTGATCGACCTGCCGGCCCGGCTCGACGCCGCCGCGCTCACCCGCTTCCAGGCCGCCGTCGCCGGCATCGACGACGAGGACCAGATCGCGGTACGCGACAACGGCGTCCACGCCCGACGCCTGCGCCCCGCCCCCCTCAGCGGCCCGGCACCGACGACCGGCTGGACGCCGACCGGCACCACACTGATCACCGGTGGCACCGGCGCGATCGGCGCGCACGTGGCCCGCTGGCTGGCCGGACGCGGCGCCGAGCACCTGGTGCTCACCAGCCGCCGAGGCCCCGACGCCCCCGGCGCAGACGACCTGCGCACCGAGTTGGAACACCTCGGCGCCCGGGTGACCATCGCCGCCTGCGACACGGCCGACCGCGACGGGCTCAGCGGCGTGCTCGACGGCATCGACAACCTCACCGCCGTCTTCCACGCCGCCGGTGTCGCCCGCTCGGCGTCGCTCGCCGACACCGGCCTGGACGAGTTCGCCGACGTGGTCGACGGCAAGGCGGCAGGCGCCGCCCTGCTCGACGACCTCGTCGGAGACGTGAGCGCGTTCGTCCTGTTCTCCTCCAACTCCGGTGTCTGGGGCGGTGGCGGGCAGGGCGCGTACGCGGCGGCCAACGCGTACCTCGACGCCCTCGCGGTCCGTCGCCGGGCCCGCGGCCTGCGCGCCACCTCGATCGCCTGGGGGGTGTGGGACGGCGGCGGCATGTCCGACGCCGCGATCGTCGAGCAGCTGCGCCGACGCGGCCTCGCCGCGATGGCACCCGACCTGGCCATCGCCGCCATGGCCCGGACCCTGGACCACGACGAGACCTTCGTCGCCATCGCCGACGTCGACTGGCAGCGGTTCGCGCCCGCCTACGAGTCGGCCCGACCCCGGCCGCTGCTGCACGAACTGCCGCAGGTGCGCCGGATCCGCGAGGCCGACCAGGCCGCCATCAGCGGCCAGGGGGCGTCCGCGCTCCACACCCGACTGCGCGACCTGTCCCGCGGCGAGCGGCACCGGGCCCTGCTCCAGACGGTACGGGCGGAGGCCGCCGCCGTCCTCGGCCACCCGTCGGCCGAGTTCGTCGAGCCGGAGCGGGCGTTCCGGGAGCTGGGCTTCGACTCGGCGACCGCGATCGAGATGCGCAACCGGCTCAACGCGAGCACCGGTCTGCGGCTCAGCACCACCCTCATCTTCGACTACCCCAACGCCCTGGTCCTCGCCGAGCACCTGCACGACGAGCTGTTCGGGCCGGACGAGCTCGACGACGACGCCCGCATCCGGCAGGCGCTCGCCGAGATATCCCCGGCCCGGCTGCGGGCCGCCGGGTTGCTGGACGCCCTGCTGCGCCTCGCTGACGGCACCGGTGACGACGCCGAACCAACCGCCGGGGAGCACGACGGCACCGACCTCGACGGACTGGATGAGGACGACCTCATCCGGCTGGCACTCGATTCCTCTCGCTGAACCACCGACGTGCGGAGCTCATGATGGCCACCTCCAACGACAAGCTCGTCGAGGCACTGCGCTCCTCCCTCAAGGAGAACGAGCGTCTGCGCCACCAGCACCGCCGACTCACCGAGGCGCAGCGGGAACCCATCGCCGTCGTCGGAATGGCCTGCCGGTACCCCGGCGGCGTCGACTCGCCCGAGGCCCTCTGGCGACTCGTCGCCGACGGCGCCGGGGCCCTGTCCGACTTCCCGGACGACCGCGGCTGGGACCCGGCCGCCTCGTACGCCCGCCCGGCCGGCTTCCTGGACGCGGCGGGTGAGTTCGACGCGGCGCTGTTCGGCATCTCGCCGCGCGAGGCCGTCGCCATGGACCCGCAGCAGCGGCTGCTCATGGAGACGGCCTGGGAGGCCCTGGAGCGCGGCGGCGTCGACCCGCTCTCGCTGCGAGGCCGCCAGGTCGGCGTCTTCGTCGGCTCCAACACGCAGGACTACGCGTCGGTGCTGATGCGCACGCCGATCGCCGACGAGGGGCACCTGCTCACCGGAAACGCGGCCGCCGTGGTCTCCGGCCGCCTGTCGTACTTCTTCGGCCTTGAGGGCCCGGCCATCACCGTCGACACCGCCTGCTCGTCGTCGCTGGTCGCGCTGCACCTGGCGGTCCAGTCGTTGCGGCAGGGCGAATGCACGATGGCGCTGGCCGGCGGGGCGACCGTCATGTGCACCACCGGCGCGTTCGAGGAGTTCGAACGACAGGGCGGGCTCGCCGCGGACGGCCGCTGCAAGTCGTTCGCCGCTGCTGCCGACGGCACCGGCTGGGGTGAGGGCGTCGGGCTGCTGCTGGTCGAACGGCTCAGCGACGCCCGCCGGCTGGGCCACCCGGTGCTCGCCGTCATCCGCGGCACCGCTGTCAACCAGGACGGCGCGTCCAACGGCCTCACCGCCCCGAACGGCCCGTCCCAGCAGCGAGTCATTCGCGCAGCCCTGGAGAACGCCGGGCTCACCGGCGCCGACGTGGACGCGGTCGAGGCGCACGGCACCGGCACCGTGCTCGGCGACCCGATCGAGGCGCAGGCGCTGCTCGCCACCTACGGCCGGGACCGGGCAGAGGGCGACCCGCTCTGGCTCGGCTCGATCAAGTCGAACATCGGTCACACCCAGGCCGCCGCCGGTGTCGCCGGGATCATCAAGATGGTCATGGCGATGCGGCACCGCACCCTGCCGCAGACGTTGTCCGTCGACGCGCCCACCCCGCACGTCGACTGGTCGACCGGTGCGGTGGAGCTGCTCACCGAGGCCCGTCCCTGGCCGTCCGGAGACCACCCGGCCCGGGCCGGGGTGTCCGCCTTCGGCGTCTCCGGCACCAACGCCCACGTCATCGTCGAGCAGGCCCCTCCCGGGGACGAGGAGCCGGCCCGCGAGCCGGTCACCGTCCCGGCGCCGCTGCTGCTCTCCGGCCACGACGACGCCGCCCTGCACGCCCAGGCGGCCCGCCTCGCCCGCCACCTCACCGACCGCGACGCCGACCCCGGTGACGTCGCGCACTCGCTGGCCACCACCCGCGCCGGTCTACGGCACCGCGCCGCGATCACCACGACCGACCCGGCGGAACGGCTCGCCGCGCTGACGGCGCTCGCCGAGGGACGCGGCACGGCCGGCGTCGTGCGGGACACCGTCACGCTCGGCCCGCTCGCGTTCGTGTTCTCCGGTCAGGGGTCACAGCGGCCCGGCATGGGCCTGGATCTCTACGACACGTTCCCGGTGTACGCGGAAGCGTTCGACGCGGCCTGCGCCGAGCTGGACCGTCACCTCGACCGGCCGATCCGCGACGTGATCGCCGACGGCGACGACCTGGACCAGACGCTCTACACGCAGACCGCGTTGTTCGCCGTCGAGGTGGCGTTGTTCCGCCTCGTTGAGTCGTTCGGTGTCACCCCGGACTACCTGGTCGGCCATTCGATCGGTGAGATCGCCGCCGCGCACGTCGCCGGGGTGCTGTCCCTGCCCGACGCGGCCAAGCTGGTTGCCGCACGGGGTCGCCTGATGCAGGCCCTTCCGACCGGTGGGGTGATGGTGGCGGTGCGGGCCACCGAGGCGGAGGTGCTGCCGCTGCTGACCGACGGGGTGTCGGTCGCGGCGATCAACGGTCCGCGTTCCGTGGTGCTCTCCGGCGTGGAAGGTGAGGTCGCCGCCGTCGCCGCCCAGTTCGAGAAGTCGAAGCGGCTGCGGGTCAGTCACGCGTTCCACTCGGTGCTGATGGAGCCGATGCTCGCCGAGTTCGCACAGGTGGCGCAGACGTTGACCTACGCGCAGCCGCACATTCCGGTGGTGTCCAACCTGACCGGGCAGATCGTCGACGTGCAGGACGCGGCCTACTGGGTGCGGCACGTCCGGGAGGCCGTGCGGTTCGCCGACGGCATCGCCACCCTGGAAGGCCTCGGCGTCAGCACGTTCGTGGAGATCGGCCCCGACGGGGTCCTGTCCGCAATGGGCGCGGACTGCGTCAGCGACGCGGTGTTCGTACCCGTGCAACGCTCTGACCGGGACCAACCGACTGCGCTGCTCACCGCGCTGGCCCAGGTCTTCGTGCGCGGCGTACCGGTGGACTGGACGCCGTGCCACCCCGGCGCTCGCACTGTGGATCTCCCCACCTACGCCTTCCAGCGCCGCTACTTCTGGCCCGACCTGCCGAAACCCGTGAGCGGCACGCCCGACGAGTGGCGCTACCGGGAGAGCTGGCAGCCCGTCGACGTCGCGCCCACCGAGGCCCTCGCCGGGCGGTGGGGCATTGTCGCCGACCCGGCGGACCCGACCGCCCAGCAGCTGCACGACCTGCTGACCCGGCACGGCGCCACCCCGGACATCGGCATCGCCCCGGAGATCACCGACGGGCTGGCCGGCATCCTGCACGTGCCCTCCCGCACCGGCGACCTTGACGCCACGGCCAGCCTGCTCACCCTCATCAGCGCGGCGGCCACCGCCGGCAGCACCGCGCCGATCTGGACCGTCACCACCGGCGCCGTCACCACGGGAACCGACGGCATCGCGCCCGACCCCGCCCAGGCCGCGCTCTGGGGCCTCGGCCGGGTGGCCGCCCTCGAAGTCCCGGACACCTGGGGCGGTCTCGTCGACCTGGCCGGGGACGTCACCGACCAGCTCGTCGCGGTCCTGACCGGCACCACCGGCGAGGACCAGATCGCGGTCCGCGCCGACGGCCTGCACGCCCGCCGAATCGACCGCGCACCCGCCACCGCCGCCGAACCCTGGCAGCCGACCGGCACCGTCCTGGTCACCGGCGGGACCGGGGCGCTCGGCGCCCACGTCGCCCGCTGGGCCGCGCACTCCGGCGCCGACCGGGTCGTCCTGGTCAGCCGCCGTGGCCCGGACGCGCCCGGCCTCGACGCCCTGACCACCGAACTGGCCGAAACCGGGTGCCAGATCACCGCCGCAGCCTGCGACGTCACCGACCGCGACGCCCTCGCCGCCCTCGTCGCGACGCTCCGCGCGGACGGCACACCGGTCCGTTCGGTCGTGCACACCGCCGGTGTCGCCCACCTGACCCCGCTCACCGGCCTGAGCCCCGCCGACATCAGCGAACTCGGCGCCGCGAAGGTGCTCGGTGCCCGACACCTCGATGAGATCCTCGGCGACGACCTGGACGCCTTCGTGCTCTTCTCGTCGATCGCGGGCGTGTGGGGCAGCGGCGACCAGGGCGGATACGCCGCCGCGAACGCGTACCTCGACGCCCTCGCCGCCCGCCGCGCCGCCCACGGTCGGCCCGCCACCGCGATCGCCTGGGGTCCGTGGGCCGGCGGCGGCATGGCCGACGCCGACGTCTCCGCCCACCTCGCCCGGCGCGGCATCACCGCCATGCACCCGACCCGCGCCATCGCCGCGCTGGCCCACGCCGTCTCCGCCGGCGACGCCACTGTCGTGGTCGCCGACGTGGACTGGTCGCGCTTCGGACCCGCCTTCACGGTACGACGCGACAGCCCTCTGCTCACGCCGCTGCTCGCCAGCGCGCCGGACGAGGCACAGCCCAGCGGTCCGGCCGCTGATCTCCTGGCCGGCCGCACCGTCGAGGAGCGCCGCGCGTACCTGCTGCACCTGGTGCGCAGCGAGGCCGCCGCGGTCCTCGGCCACGAGTCCGCCGACGCCGTCCCGGCCGACCGCCCGTTCCGGGAACTCGGCTTCGACTCGCTGACCGCCGTGGAACTGCGCAGCCGCCTCGCCGCCGCGACCGGCCTGCGCCTGCCCACCACCGTCGCATTCGACTACCCGTACGCCGCCGTCCTGGCCGCCGAGCTGGACGCCCTGCTGTCCGGCGCGGATCGCACCGCGAACATCGTCGCGCCGGCCGTCGGCGTCTCCGACGAACCGATCGCCATCATCGGGATGGCCTGCCGCTACCCGGGCGACGTCGGTTCACCCGAGGACCTGTGGCGGCTCGTCGAGTCCGGCACCGACGCGATCGCCGGTTTCCCCACCGACCGTGGCTGGGACCTGGACTCCCTCTACGACCCGGACCCGGACCAGCCCGGCGCCTCCTACACCCGGGCCGGCGGCTTCGTCGCCGACGTCGCCGGCTTCGACGCGGCCTTCTTCGGCATCTCACCGCGCGAGGCACTGGCCATGGACCCGCAGCAGCGGCTGCTGATGGAGACCGCGTGGGAGGCGGTCGAGCGGGCCGGAATCGACCCCGCCGGCCTGCGTGGCGAGCCCGCCGGTGTCTTCGTCGGGGCGTCCTTCTCCGGCTACGGCACCGGTGACCAGATCGCCGACGGCGTCGAGGGCTACCGGCTCACCGGAACGGCGGCCAGCGTCACCTCCGGCCGCATCGCGTACACCCTCGGCTGGGAGGGCCCGGCCGTCACGGTGGACACCGCGTGCTCGTCGTCGTTGGTGGCGCTGCACCTGGCGGTCCGCTCGCTGCGGTCCGGCGAGTGCTCCCTGGCCCTGGCCGGCGGCGTCACGGTGATGGCCAGCCCTGACGCGTTCGTGGAGTTCTCCCGCCAGCGGGGTCTGTCCGCCGACGGGCGCTGCAAGTCGTTCGCGGCGGGCGCGGACGGCACGGGCTGGTCCGAGGGCGCCGGGCTCCTGCTGGTCGAACGGCTCTCCGACGCGGTCCGCAAGGGTCACCGCGTCCTCGCCGTGGTCCGGGGCACCGCTGTGAACCAGGACGGCGCCTCCAACGGCCTGACCGCCCCGAACGGTCCCGCCCAGCAGCGGGTCATCCGGGCGGCACTGGCCGACGCCGGCCTCACCCCGGCCGACGTGGACGCGGTCGAGGCGCACGGCACCGGCACCCGGCTCGGCGACCCGATCGAGGCGCAGGCCCTGCTCAGCGCGTACGGCCAGGACCGCCCGACCGGTCGACCGCTGTGGCTCGGCTCGGTCAAGTCGAACATCGGGCACACCGTCGCGGCGGCCGGTGTCGCCGGAATCATCAAGATGGTCATGGCGATGCGGCACCGGGTGCTGCCGCGCACGCTGCACGTGGACGCACCCACCCCGCACGTCGACTGGTCCTCCGGGGCGGTGTCCCTGCTCACCGAGGCCCAGCCGTGGCCCGACGTGGACCGTCCGGCCCGCGCTGCGGTCTCCTCCTTCGGCATCAGCGGCACGAACGCCCATGCGATCCTGGAAGCGCCCCCGACGCCGGAGCCGCAGGTCGCCCCAGAGCCGCAGGTGGTGCCGGAGCCGCAGGCCGTGCTCGTGCCGGCGACGCTGCCGGTGCCGTGGACACTCGGCGCCGCCGAGCCGGCCGCGCTGAGCGCACAGGCCGGGCGGCTGCTGCCGTACCTCGACGCGAATCCGGTCGACGTCGGTCACTCACTCACCCGGCGCGGTTCGTTCCCGCACCGGGCGGTGGTGTTCGGGCCGGACGCTCTCAACGCGGCGGCCGACGGGCTGACCGATCCCGGCCTGGTGACCGGTGACGTGGTCGACGGCAGGCTGGCGTTCGTCTTCTCCGGTCAGGGGTCGCAGCGGCCGGGTATGGGTCTGGAGTTGGCGTCGTCGTTCCCGGTGTTCGCGGAGGCGTTCGACGCGGCCTGCGCCGAGCTGGACGTCTACCTCGACCGGCCGATCCGCGACGTGATCTCGAACGACGCGGAGGCGTTGGACCAGACCGTCAACACGCAGGCGGCGCTGTTCGCGGTCGAGGTCGCCCTGTTCCGCCTGGTCGAGTCGTTCGGTGTGACTCCGGATTACCTGGTCGGGCATTCGATCGGTGAGATCGCCGCCGCGCATGTTTCCGGGGTGCTGTCCCTCGCCGACGCGGCGAAGCTGGTCGCCGCCCGAGGTCGGTTGATGCAGGCCCTGCCGGCCGGTGGCGTGATGGTGGCGGTGCGGGCCACGGAAGCGGAGGTGCTGCCGCTGCTGACCGAGGGGGTGTCCGTCGCGGCCATCAACGGCCCGCGCTCGGTGGCGCTGTCCGGTGCCGGCGACGAGGTGGCCGCGGTGGCGGCGAACTTTGAGAAGTCCAAGCGGTTGCGGGTCAGTCACGCGTTCCACTCGGTGCTGATGGAGCCGATGCTGGCCGAGTTCGCACAGGTCGCGGAGACGTTGACCTACGGGCAACCGCGCATTCCGGTGGTGTCGAACCTGACCGGGCAGGTCGCGGAGACGCAGGACGCCGGCTACTGGGTGCGGCACGTCCGGGAAGCGGTCCGGTTCGCCGACGGAATCGCCACCCTGGAGAACCTGGGTGTCAGCACGTTCGTCGAGATCGGCCCCGACGGCGTCCTGTCCGCGATGGGCGCGGACTGTGTGACGGACGCGGTGTTCGTACCCGTGCAACGCTCTGACCGGGACCAACCGACCGCCCTGCTCACCGCCCTGGCTCAGGTCTTCGTGCGCGGCGTCGCGGTGGACTGGACGCCGTGCCTGACCGGCGGGCGCCTCATCGACCTGCCCACCTACGCCTTCCAACACCAGCGTTACTGGCCCGCGGCCACGGTCACCGGCAACAGCGACGCGGTCGACCACCCGCTGCTGGGCGGCATGCTCACCCTCGCTGGCGACGGCGACGAACGGATCTTCACCGGCCGCTGGTCGCGCACCGCTCTGCCGTGGCTCGGCGACCACCAGGTCGCCGGCGACGTCGTCGTCCCGGGCACCGCACTGCTCGAACTCGCCCTCGCCGCCGGTGCCGAGGTCGGCTGCGACCAGGTCGACGATCTCGTCCTCGCCGCCCCGCTGATCCTCGGCGAGCAACGGGTGGAGATCCAGGTACGCACCGGCGCGGCGGACAACTCCGGCCACCGCGCCGTCACCATCCACGCCAGCTCCGACGGCGACCGGTGGACCACCCACGCCACCGGCACCCTCAGCACCGCCGGGCGCGCCGACGACACCACGCCGACCACCTGGCCGCCCGTCGGGGCCGAGGCGATCGACACCACCGGCCTCTACGACGCCCTGCGCCGTCGGGGCCTCGACTACGGGCCCGCGTTCCGCGGGCTGCGCCAGGCGTGGTTGGGCACCGATGGCGCCGTGTACGCGGAGGTGGAGCTGCCCGACACGGTGGACGGCAGCCGCTACGGCGTGCACCCGGCGCTGCTGGACACCGCCCTGCACCCGCTCGGCCTCGGCGTCCTGGGCAGCGACGACGGTCAGGCCCGGGTGCCGTTCGCGTGGTCCGGCGTCACAGTGCGGGCTGCCGGCGCGGTCACCGCCCGGGTCCGGCTGGCCGACGCCGGCACCGACGCCGTCAGTGTCCACCTCACTGACACCGTCGGCCGGACACTGCTGACCGCCGACTCCCTCGTGCTGCGCCGCTACGCCGAGCGCACCGCCAGCACCGACGGCCTGCACCACCTCGACTGGATCCCGGTCGAGGCGCCCGGCACGTCCGACCGCACCGGAACCGAGGTGCTGCGCGTACCCGCCACCGACCCCACCGACCCGGTCACCGCCACCCATGCCACCACCGCCGCCGTCCTGGCCGCGCTGCGCGACGCCGTCGAACGGGACACCCGGCTCGCGATCGTCACCAGCGGCGCGGTCGGCTGCGCTCCCGGCGACCCGGTCACCGATCTGGCCGCCGCAGCCGTCTGGGGCCTGGTCCGCAGCGCCCAGACCGAGAACCCCGGCCGGTTCCTGCTCATCGACACCGACGGCGACGAACAACTGGGTGCGGTGCTCGCCACCGGCGAGGAGCAGATCGCGATCCGGGACGGCGCCCTGCGCGCCCCCCGACTGGCCCGGGTCACCGAGCCCGCCGCCAGCCACGACTTCGGCACCGGCACGGTCCTGGTCACCGGCGCGTTCGGCACCCTCGGTCGGCTGGTCACCCGACACCTGGTCACCCGTCACGGCGTCACCGACCTGCTGCTGCTCAGCCGCCGCGGCCCGGACGCCCCGGAAGCCGCCGACCTCACCACGGAACTCGCCGCGCTCGGCGCGACCAGCACCGTCCTGGCGTGTGACCTGGCCGACCGCGACGCTCTCGCCGCGGTGATCGGCAGCGCGGGCAGCCTGACCGGGGTCGTCCACATCGCCGGCGTGATCGACGACGGTGTTGTCACCGCGCTCACGCCGGAGCGACTCGGCGCGGTGCTCCGACCAAAGGTCGACGCCGCCTGGCACCTGCACGAACTCACCGCCGGGCACCCGCTGACCGCGTTCGTGATGTTCTCCTCGGCGGCCGGTCTGCTCGGCAGCCCCGGCCAGGCCAACTACGCGGCCGCGAATGCCTTCCTCGACGCCCTGGCCGACCTGCGCAACCGGGCCGGGCTCCCGGCCTCCTCGCTCGCCTGGGGACCCTGGGCCGCCGGCATGGCCGCCGACCTGGACCCGGACGCCGTCCAGCGGATCAGCCGTGGCGGACTGGCCCTGATCACACCCGAGGACGGCCTCGGCCTCCTCGACGCGGCCGGTCAGCGCACCGCTGTCGTTCCGCTGCGGCTCACCTCCGGGCGGACCGCGCCGACCACCGTCCACCCGCTCCTGCGCAACCTCGTCAGGGCCGGGCGGCGTGGCACCGCCCGGGCCGCCACCGGTGATGCCTCCCTGGTCCAGCGGCTGGGCGCCCTACGCCCGGCCGAGCAGCGCGAAGCGCTCCTCGACCTGGTCCGCACCCACGTCGCGAGCGTGCTCGGCCACGGCTCGGGTCAGGCCGTCGCCCCCGGCAAGGCGTTCCAGGAGACCGGGTTCGACTCCCTCGCCGCCGTCGAGCTGCGCAACGGCCTGAACGCGGCAACCGGCCTGCGGCTGCCGGCCACCCTCGTCTTCGACCACCCGAGCCCGGCCGCTCTCGCCGCCCACCTGCACGAGACGCTGTTCGGCGCCGACCTGACCGGCGCGCCCGAGGTCACCGCGCCCGTCCGGGCCGACGAGCCCATCGCCATCGTCGGTATGGCCTGCCGCTATCCCGGCGGGATCAGCTCACCCGAGGACCTGTGGCGCCTCGTCGAGTCCGGCAGCGACGCGATCGGTAACTTTCCCGCCGACCGGGGCTGGGACGTGGACCGCCTCTACCACGCCGACCCGGACCACCCCGGAACCTCGTACACCCGCTCCGGTGGCTTCCTCGCCGACGCCGCCGACTTCGACGCCCCGTTCTTCGGGCTCGGCCCACGCGAGGCCCTCGCCACGGACCCCCAGCAGCGGTTGCTGCTGGAAACCTCGTGGGAGGCCTTCGAGCGGGGAGGCATCGACCCGGCGACCGTACGCGGCAGCCGCACCGGCGTCTTCGCCGGAGTGATGTACCACGACTACGTGTCCCGCCTGGACCCCGACGGCGACGCCGTCGAGGGTCTGCTCGGCATCGGCAACGCGGGCAGCGTCATCTCCGGCCGGATCGCGTACACCTTCGGGTTGGAAGGCCCGGCGGTCACCGTCGACACCGCCTGCTCGTCCTCCCTGGTGGCGCTCCACCTGGCCATCCAGGCGATCCGCAGCGGCGAGTGCACGATGGCGCTCGCCGGTGGGGTCACCGTGATGGCCACCCCGGGCACCTTCATCGAGTTCTCCCGCCAGCGTGGGCTCTCCGCCGACGGTCGCTGCAAGTCCTTCGGCGCCGGAGCCGACGGCACCGGCTGGTCCGAGGGCGTCGGCATGCTCGTGGTCGAACGCCTCTCCGACGCCCGCCGCAACGGCCACCCGGTCCTCGCCGTCATCCGCGGCAGCGCCGTCAACTCCGACGGCGCCTCCAACGGTCTGACGGCCCCGAACGGTCCCGCCCAGCAGCGGGTCATCCGGGCCGCACTGGCCAGCGCCGGCCTGGGCGCCGCCGACGTCGACACCGTCGAGGCGCACGGCACCGGCACGGTGCTCGGTGACCCGATCGAGGCGCAGGCCCTGCTCGCCACCTACGGTCAGGACCGCCCCGACGACCGACCACTGTGGCTCGGCTCGATCAAGTCGAACATGGGCCACACCCAGGCCGCCGCCGGTGTCGCCGGCATCATCAAGATGATCGAGGCGATGCGGCACGGCGTCCTGCCGCGCACCCTGCACGCCGACGATGCGTCCCCGCACATCGACTGGTCCGCTGGCGCCGTCGCACTGCTCACCGAGGAACGGCCGTGGACGGTGGACGGCCGTCCCCGCCGCGCCGCCGTCTCGTCGTTCGGTGTCTCCGGCACCAACGCCCACGTCATCCTCGAAGCCGCTCCCGAGCCCACCCCGGCACCCCGGCAGCCGCACACCGGGCCGACGATCTGGCCGCTCACCGCGACCACCACCGACGGTGTACGCGACCAGGCGACCCGGCTGCTGGCCCACCTGGAGAGCCACCCCGGACTGGACCCCGCCGACGTCGGGCACACCCTCAGCACGCGCGGCACCTTCCCCCATCGGGCGGTGGTGCTCGGGCGGGACGCCCTCGACGCGATCGCCGAAGGGCGGACGGATCCCGGCCTGGTGACCGGTGACGTGGTCGACGGGAAGCTCGCGTTCGTGTTCTCCGGTCAGGGGTCCCAGCGGCCCGGTATGGGTCTGGAGTTGGCGTCGTCGTTCCCGGTTTTCGCGGAGGCGTTCGACGCGGCCTGCGCGGAGCTGGACCGTCACCTCGACCGGCCGATCCGCGACGTGATCGCCGACGACGCGCAGGCCCTGGACCAGACGGTCTACACCCAGACCGCCCTGTTCGCGGTCGAGGTCGCCCTGTTCCGGCTGGTCGAGTCGTTCGGTGTGACTCCGGACTTCCTGGTCGGGCATTCGATCGGTGAGATCGCGGCCGCGCACGTTTCCGGGGTGCTGTCCCTGCCCGACGCCGCGAAGCTGGTCGCGGCGCGCGGTCGCCTGATGCAGGCCCTTCCGACCGGTGGTGTGATGGTCGCGGTGCGGGCCACCGAGGCCGACGTGCTGCCGCTGCTGACCGACGGGGTGTCCATCGCCGCCATCAACGGCCCGCGCTCGGTGGTGCTCTCCGGCACGGAAGGCGAGGTCGCCGCGGTGGCGGCGAACTTCAAGAAGTCGAAGCGGTTGCGGGTCAGCCACGCGTTCCACTCGGTGCTGATGGAGCCGATGCTCGCCGAGTTCGCTCAGGTCGCCGAAGCGTTGACCTACGCGCCGCCGCGCATCCCGGTGGTGTGGAACCTGACCGGGCAGGTAGCGGAGGCGCAGGACGCCGACTACTGGGTGCGGCACGTGCGGGAGGCCGTGCGGTTCGCCGACGGCATCGCCACCCTGGAGAACCTGGGTGTCAGCACGTTCGTGGAGATCGGCCCCGACGGGGTCCTGTCGGCGATGGGCGCGGACTGCGTCAGCGACGCGGTGTTCGTACCTGTGCAACGCTCTGACCGGGACCAACCGACCGCCCTGCTCACCGCCCTCGCCCACGTCTTCGTGCGCGGCATCGCGGTGAACTGGACACAGTGCCACCCCGGTGGGCGCCTCGTCGACCTGCCCACCTACGCCTTCCAGCACCGCCGCTACTGGCCCGCCGGCCCGGCCGCCGCCGCGCGCCGCGACCGCACCGGCCACCCGCTCTTCGACACCGCCGTCACCCTCGCGGAGGCGGGCGGGGAACGAGTCCTCACCGGCCACTGGTCGGTCGCCACCTTGCCGTGGCTCGCCGACCACCGGGTCGACGGCGCCCTCCTGGTGCCCGGAACCGCGCTGGTGGAAGCCGCCCTCGCCGCCGGCACCGGCGACCGCCTCGACGACCTGGTCCTCGCCGCCCCGCTCATCCTGGACGAGGGTGGCGCCCAGATCCAGGTACGGGTCGGCGCGGCCACCGACGAGGGCCGCCGCCCGGTCACCATCCACTCCAGCACCGACGGCACCACCTGGACCGCCCACGCCACCGGCACCCTCGCTCCCACCGACGACGCATTGGCCCTCCCGGTGGGCCGCTCGGCCGCCGCGGCACCGCTGAACGTGGACGGACTCTACGACGAGCTGTTCCGACGCGGCCTCGACTACGGCCCGGCGTTCCAGGGGGTCCGGACCGCCTGGCGCGACACCGACGGCACCCTGCACGCTGACGTCGTCCTGCCGGACGAGGTGGACACCGCCGGCTACGGCATCCACCCGGCCCTGCTCGACGCGGCCCTGCACACCCTCGGCCTCGGCGAGCACACCGGCGACGGTGCCGCTAAGGTGCCGTTCGCGTGGTCCGGGGTCACCGTCCACCAGCCCGGCGCCACCGCCGCCCAGGTCCGCCTGAGCGTCGGCGACGCGGTCCAGGTCACGCTGGCCGACGCCGTCGGCGACCCGGTCGTCTCCGTCGCCGCCCTGCGACTGCGGGCGTACGCGCCGCCGTCGGTGCTGCACCGCCTCGACTGGACGCCGATCGACCTGCCCGACACCGGCGACACCGAGACCGTGATCCTGCGGATCGCGGCGGACGGCGGCGACCCCTTGGCAGCCACCCGCACCGCGACCGCCCGGACGCTCAGCGCCCTCCAGTCGGCCATCGCGGACGACACCCGCCTCACCGTGGTCACCGCCGGCGCCACCGGCCGCGACGTCACCCACCTCTCCGGAGCCGCCGTCTGGGGGCTCGTCCGCGCCGCCCAGTCGGAGCACCCCGGCCGGTTCACCCTGGTCGACGCCGAACCCGGCACCGGCGAGGAGGAGATCCGTGCCGCGGCGGCAGCCGAACAGTCCCAGATCGCCATCGGTGTGGACGGCGTCTTCACCCCCGTTCTCACGCCGTACGTGGCGAGCGGCGACGAGGCCGCCAGCCCGGGCACCGGCACCGTGCTGATCACCGGTGCCCTCGGTGGGCTCGGCCCTGTCGTCGCCCACCACCTGGTCACCCGGCACGGCGTCACCGACCTGGTGCTGCTCAGCCGGCAGGGCCCCGACGCGCCGGGCGCCGACGCTCTCGTCCGCGACCTCGCCGCCGCCGGAGCCACCGCCACAGTGGTGGCCTGTGACGCCGCCGACCGGGCAGCCCTCGCCAAGGTGCTCGACGGCCTCCCCGACCTGACCGGTGTCGTGCACCTCGCCGGGATGCTCGACGACGGGGTGGTCACCGCGCTGACCGATGAGCGCGTCGCCACGGTCCTGCGCCCCAAGGCCGAGGTCGCCTGGCACCTGCACGAGCTGACCCGCGACCGGCACCTGACCGCGTTCGTGCTGTTCTCCTCGGCGGCCGGCGTCGTGGGTGGCCCGGGGCAGGGCAACTACGCCGCCGCCAACGCGTTCCTCGACGCGCTCGCCGCCCACCGCCGGCGTGCCGGCCTGCCCGGCACGTCCCTGGCCTGGGGACCGTGGGCGGCCGGCATGGCCGCCACCCTCGCCGGGACCGACCTGGCCCGGATGGCCCGCACGGGCATCCTGCCGATGACCGAGACCCAGGCACTGACCGCGTTCGACCTGAGCCTCGGCGCCGCGGAACCGGCCCTGGTGCCGCTGCGGCTCGACCCGACAGCCACCCCGGCCAGTGTGCCGGCGGTGCTGCGCGGCCTGCTGCGGGAGGCACCGAAGCGCCGGGCCAGCCGGCGCGGACCGGACCGTACGCTCGCCGAGCAGCTCGCTGCGACCGACCCCGCCGGCCGCAGCGAGGCGGTGCTGAACGTGGTCCTCACCCAGGTCGCCGCCACGATCGGCGACGGGGCGGCGCACACCGTCGACCCGGACCTGGAGTTCACCGGCCTCGGGTTCACCTCGCTCGCGGCCGTCGAACTGCGCAACGGCCTCAACGCCGCCACCGGGCTCAGCCTGCCGGCGACGCTCACCTTCGACTACCCGACGCCGCGCGCTCTCGCCGACCACCTGCTGAGCACGCTCGCCCCGGCCCGTACGCCGCGTCTGCTCGACGAACTGGCCCGGCTGGAGCAGGCGTTCACCGCCCTCCTGCCGGACGAGGTCGCCGAACTGGCCGTACGCGACGGCGTCGCGGCCCGGCTGAAAGCACTCACCGGCCAGTGGGCCGAGGTGACCGGAGCGGCCGCACCGGTTACCGAAACGCTCGACGAAGCCAGCGACGACGAGCTCTTCGCGTTCATCGACCGCCGCCTCGGCGCGTCCTGACCGGCTCGCACACTCTCTCGGACAGGTGATTCCCATGGCGAACGAAGATCGGCTCCGCGAATACCTCAAGCGCGTCACCGCCGAACTGCACGAGACCAGCGAGCGGTTGCAGGAAGTGGAGGCCCGGCACCGCGAGCCGATCGCCATCATCGCCATGAGCTGCCGGTTCCCCGGTGGCGTGGACTCCCCGGAGTCGCTGTGGCAGCTCGTCGACTCGGGTGTCGACGCCATCGGGGAGTTCCCCGCCGAACGCGGCTGGGAGGTGGAGAAGCTCTACCACCCCGACCCGGACCACCCCGGTACGTCGTACACCAGGCACGGTGGCTTCCTGCACGACGCCGGTGACTTCGACCCCGCGTTCTTCGGCATCTCACCTCGGGAGGCGCTGGCCACCGACGCGCAGCAGCGCCTGCTGCTGGAGACGTCCTGGGAGGCCTTCGAGCGCGCCGGGGTCGACCCGGTCGCCCTCAAGGGCAGCCGGACCGGGGTCTTCACCGGGGTGATGTACCACGACTATGCCGCGCTGGTCGGCGAGCTGGGCGACTCCGCTGAGGGTTCGCTGGGCACCGGCAGCACCGGCAGCATCGCGTCCGGCCGGATCGCCTACACGTTCGGCCTTGAGGGCACCGCCGTCACCGTCGACACCGCCTGCTCGTCGTCCCTGGTCGCCTTGCACCTGGCCGCCCAGGCGCTGCGCCAGGGTGAGTGTGACCTCGCGCTGGCCGGCGGCGTCACGGTGATGGCCACCCCCGGAGCGTTCCTGGCCTTCTCCCGCCAGCGGGGCCTCGCCCCGGACGGCCGCTGCAAGCCGTTCTCCGACGACGCCGACGGAACCGGTTGGGGTGAAGGCGTCGGCATGCTGCTGGTGGAGCGGCTCTCCGACGCGGTCCGCAACGGGCACCCGGTGCTCGCCGTGGTGCGGGGGAGCGCGGTCAACCAGGACGGCGCCTCGAACGGCCTGACCGCCCCGAACGGGCCGTCGCAGCAACGCGTCATCCGGGCCGCGCTGACCAACGCCGGCCTGGGCACCGCCGACGTCGACGCGGTCGAGGCCCACGGCACCGGCACGACGCTGGGCGACCCGATCGAGGCGCAGGCGCTGCTGGCCACCTACGGTCAGGACCGTCCGGCCGACCAGCCGCTGTGGCTCGGCTCGGTCAAGTCGAACATCGGCCACACCCAGGCCGCCGCCGGTGTCGCCGGCATCATCAAGATGGTCATGGCGATGCGCCACGGCCGGATTCCCCGCAGCCTGCACGCCGACCAGCCGTCCACGCACGTCGACTGGACCGCCGGAGCGGTCCGCGTCGCCGCCGAGCCCCAGCCGTGGCCGCAACGCCCCGGACCCCGCCGCGCGGGTGTCTCCTCGTTCGGCGTGTCCGGCACCAACGCCCACATCATCCTCGAAGAGCCCGCGCCGGCCGCCGTCCCGGCGGGGGAGCGGCCCCCGGCCGGCGGGGTGGTGCCATGGGTGATCTCGGCGCGCTCCCCGGAGGCGTTGCGCGGGCAGGCCGCCCGGCTCGTGCCGGTGGAGGCCGACCCGGTGGATGTCGGGTTCACCCTGGCCGCGCACCGCACGGCACACCCGCAGCGCGCGGTGGTGTTCGGGCCGGAGGAACTGGCGGCGCTGGCCAACGGTGAGCCGGGGCCGATCATCGGGTCGGTGGTGCGCGGGAAGACGGCGTTCGTGTTCTCCGGTCAGGGGTCGCAGCGGCCGGGTATGGGCCTGGAGTTGGCGTCCACGTTCCCGGTGTTCGCGGAGGCGTTCGACGCGGCCTGCGCGGAGCTGGACCTCCACCTCGACCGCCCGATCCGCGAGGTGATCGCCGAGGGCGACGACCTGGACCAGACCGTCTACACGCAGACCGCCCTGTTCGCCGTCGAGGTCGCTCTGTTCCGCCTCGTCGAGTCGTTCGGCGTCGCCCCGGACTACCTGGTCGGACATTCGATCGGTGAGATCGCCGCCGCGCACGTGTCCGGGGTGCTGTCCCTGGCCGACGCCGCGAAGCTGGTCGCGGCCCGAGGCCGGCTGATGCAGGCACTGCCGGCCGGTGGGGTGATGGTCGCGGTGCGGGCCACCGAGGCCGAGGTGCTGCCGCTGCTGACCGACGGGGTGTCCATCGCCGCCATCAACGGTCCCCGCTCGGTGGTGCTGTCTGGTGCCGCCGACGAGGTCGCCGCGGTGGCGGCGAACTTCAAGAAGTCCAAGCGCCTGCGCGTGAGCCACGCGTTCCACTCGGTGCTGATGGAGCCGATGCTGGCCGAGTTCGCTCAGGTCGCGGGTTCGTTGACCTACGCGCAGCCGCGGATCCCGGTCGTGTCCAACGTGACCGGGCAGGTCGCGGAGGCGCAGGATGCGGCGTACTGGGTGCGGCACGTGCGGGAAGCGGTCCGCTTCGCCGACGGCATCGCCACCCTGGAGGGCCTGGGCGTCGCGACGTTCGTCGAGATCGGCCCGGACGGGGTCCTGTCGGCCATGGGCGCGGACTGCGTCAGCGACGCGGTGTTCGTACCCGTGCAACGCTCTGACCGCGACCAACCGACCACGCTGCTGACCGCCCTCGCCCAGGCCTTCGTGCGCGGTGTCGCGGTCGACTGGACCGGTTGCTACCCCGGCGCGCGGCGCGTCGACCTGCCCACCTACGCCTTCCACCATCAGCGTTTCTGGCCGGTCGGCACCGGCACGCCCACCGGCAGCGGCGGCACCGGCCACCCGATGCTGGACACCGCCATCACCCTCGCCGGCGCGGACGAACTCGTCGTCACCGGCCGGTGGACTCTCGCCACCCAGCCCTGGCTCGCCGACCACGCCCTCTCCGGGACGGTCGTCGTCCCCGGAGCGGCCCTCGTCGACCTGGCCCTCGCCGCCGGCGACCGGGTCGGCTGCGACCGGGTCGAGGAACTCACCACCGGAACACCGCTCACCCTCGGCAGCGACGCCGTGCACGTCCAGGTCCGGGTCGGACCCGCCGACACCGACGGGCGTCGTGCCGTCGGCATCCACGCGAGCCCCGACGGCGAGTCGTGGGTCGAGCACGCCGCCGGCGTACTCATGCCTGACCGTGGCGCGGCGAACCCGCCGCCGACCACCTGGCCGCCGTCCGGCGCGGCCGCCGTCGCCCTGGACGGCCTCTACGAGGCCTTCGCCGACCGCGGCCTGGTCTACGGCCCGACCTTCCGCGCGCTGCGCGCCGCGTGGCGTGACCACGAGCAGGTGTACGCGGACATCGCCTTCGACGACACCGTGCAGACCGAAGGCTTCCAGCTGCACCCGGCGGCCCTCGACGCCGCCCTGCACGCCATCGGCGCCGGTGACCTGCTGCCCGCCCACGCCGACGGCGCCAGCGTGCCCTTCAGCTGGTCCGGCGTCACCCTGCACGCGATCGGCGGCGCCGCCGTCCGCGCCCGGATCCGCTCCCTCGGCGCCGACGCCGTCCGACTGGACCTCACCGACGCCACCGGCCAGCCGGTCCTCACCGTCGACCGTCTCGTCCTGCGCCCGCTCACCACCCCGACCGTCGGCGCCGCCACCGCCGACGCGCTGCTGCACCTCGGCTGGCTTCCGCTGGCGCCGTCCGCCGCGAGCGTCACCGGCCCGGTGGTGATCCACCGGGTCGACCCCGCCGGCAACGACGTCGTCACCGGCACCCACGACCGCGCCGCCGCCGTCCTGGAAACCCTCCAGTCCTGGCTGGGCGCCGGACCGCAGGAAGGCGAACGGCTGGTCGTCGTCACGACCGGCGCGGTCGCCACTGCCGGCGAGCCGGTCACCGACCCCGGGGCCGCAGCCGTCTGGGGACTCGTCCGGGCGGCTCAGTCCGAGCACCCCGGTCGCGTCGTCCTGGTCGACGTCGACGGCACGGACGAGTCCGAGGCGGCACTGCCGGGGCTGCTCGCCACCGGGGAGCCGCAGGCCGCGTTGCGCGACGGCGACGCGACCACGCCACGGCTCACCCGACCACCGTCCGGCACCGAGCCGCGGGCTCTCGATCTGGCCGACGGCACGGTGCTGGTCACCGGCGCCACCGGGCAGCTCGGCCGGTACGTGGCGCGGCACCTGGTAACGGCGCATGGCGTACGTGACCTGCTGCTGCTGAGCCGCCGTGGCGCTGACGCACCGGGTGCGGCGGAACTCCTGGCGGAGTTGTCCGAGCTGGGAGCGTCCGCGCGGCTGGTCGCGGTGGACGTGGCCGACCGGGCGGCACTGGCCGAGGTGGTCGCCGACGCCCCGGAGCTGTCCGGCGTGGTGCACGCGGCCGGTGTGCTCGACGACGGCGTCGTCACCGGGCTGTCCGCGGAGCGGTTGTCGGCGGTGTTGCGGGCGAAGGTGGATGCGGGGTGGTATCTGCACGAGTTGACGCGGGATCGGGAGTTGTCGGCGTTCGTGTTGTTCTCGTCGGCTGCGGGGGTGTTCGGCAACGCGGGCCAGGGCGCGTACGCGGCCGGCAACGCGTTCCTCGACGGCCTCGCACAGCACCGCCACGGGCTCGGACTGCCGGGCACCTCGCTGGCCTGGGGACCCTGGGACGTAGGCATGGCGGCCGGCATCGACGCCGCCGACCGGGAACGCCTCCTCCGGGGCGGCGCCCGGGAACTCACCGCGGAGCAGGGCCTCGCGCTCTTCGACCGGGCGGCTGCCGAGGACACGGCCGTCACCGTGCCGGTGCGGCTCGACCTGCGGGCGATCCGGGCAGCCGGGGCCGTCCCGGCCGTCCTCCAGCACCTGGTACGCGTCCGTCGTACCGCTGCGGCCTCCGCGCCGCTGCGTGACCGCCTCGCGAACCTCGATCATGCGGCTCGGCGGGCTGTTCTTTTGGAGGTGGTGTCGTCGCGGGTGGCGGTGGTTCTGGGTCATCCGCAGGGGTGGTCGGTGGATGGTGGTCAGGCGTTTGGTGAGTTGGGTTTTGATTCGTTGACGGCGGTGGAGTTTCGGAATGGGTTGGCGGCGGTGACCGGGTTGCGGTTGTCGGCGACGACGGTGTTCGACTATCCGACTCCGGACGCGCTGGTTGATCACTTGATAGGTGAGTTGGTCGGGGCGGCTGCGGTTGTTCCGGTTGCGGCGGCGGTGGCTGTGGATGAGCCGATCGCGATCGTCGGGATGGCCTGCCGTTTCCCGGGTGGCGTGGACTCTCCCGAGAGCCTCTGGCGGTTGGTCGAGTCCGACGGTGAGGGGACAGGCGACTTCCCTACGGATCGCGGTTGGGATCTGGAGACGCTGGCGGAGACGTCCCTGACGGGCCGGGGCGGTTTCCTGCCGAACGCGGCCGATTTCGACGCCGAGTTCTTCGGCATTTCGCCGCGTGAGGCGTTGGCCATGGACCCGCAGCAGCGGTTGTTGCTGGAGGCGAGTTGGGAGGCGTTGGAGCGGGCCGGAATTGAACCGTCCTCCTTGCGCGGATCGGACACGGGAGTGTTCGCCGGTCTGATGTACCACGACTACGCCGGCCTGGCACAGCAGAGCCCCGATGGTCTCGAGGGCTTTTTGGGGACGGGTAATTCGGGGAGTGTGGTGTCGGGTCGGGTTTCGTATTCGTTTGGGTTTGAGGGTCCGGCGGTGACGGTGGATACGGCGTGTTCGTCGTCGTTGGTGGCGTTGCATTTGGCGGTGCAGGCGTTGCGTGGTGGTGAGTGTTCGTTGGCGTTGGCTGGTGGGGTGACGGTGATGGCGACGCCGTCGGCTTTTGTGGAGTTTTCGCGGCAGCGTGGGTTGTCGGTGGATGGTCGGTGTCGGTCGTTTGCGGAGGGTGCGGAGGGGACGGGTTGGTCTGAGGGTGTGGGTGTGTTGTTGGTGGAGCGGTTGTCGGATGCGGTGCGGGGTGGGCATCGGGTTTTGGCGGTGGTGCGGGGGAGTGCGGTTAATCAGGATGGTGCGTCGAATGGTTTGACGGCGCCGAATGGTCCGTCTCAGCAGCGGGTGATTCGGGCGGCGTTGGGTGCTGCGGGGTTGTCTGCCGGTGATGTGGATGTGGTGGAGGCGCATGGGACGGCGACGAGGTTGGGTGATCCGATCGAGGCGCAGGCGTTGTTGGCGACCTATGGTCAGGGCCGGCCCGAAGACCGGCCGTTGTGGCTCGGTTCAATCAAGTCGAATCTGGGTCATACGCAGGCCGCGGCGGGTGTTGCGGGGATCATCAAGATGGTTGAGGCGATGCGGCATGGGGTGTTGCCGCGCACGTTGCATGTGGATGCTCCGACGTCGCAGGTGGACTGGTCGGCCGGTGCGGTTCGGCTGTTGACCGAGGCCCAGCCGTGGTCGGCCGACGGACGCCCACGCCGGGCTGGGGTGTCGTCCTTCGGGATCTCCGGCACCAACGCCCACGTCATCATCGAAGAGCCGCCCACCGTCGACGTCTCCTCCGAGGCGAAGCCGGAAGCACCCGAGGTGGTGCCGTGGGTGCTGTCGGCCCGGTCGCCGGAGGCGTTGCAGGGGCAGGCCTCCCGGCTCGTGTCGGTGGAGGCGGACCGGGTGGATGTCGGGTTCACCCTGGCTGCACACCGTACGACGCACGCCCATCGGGCGGTGGTGTTCGGGCCGGAGGAACTGGCGGCGCTGGCCGCTGGTGAGTCGGGTCCGGTCACCGGGTCGGTGGTGCGCGGGAAGACGGCGTTCGTGTTCTCCGGTCAGGGGTCACAGCGGCCGGGCATGGGTCTGGAGTTGGCGTCGTCGTTCCCGGTGTTCGCCGAGGCGTTCAATGCGGCCTGCGCCGAACTGGACCTCCACCTCGACCGGCCGATCCGCGACGTGATCGCCGAGGGAACCGAACTGGATCAGACCGTCTACACCCAGACCGCCCTGTTCGCGGTCGAGGTCGCCCTGTTCCGCCTGGTCGAGTCGTTCGGCGTCACCCCGGATTACCTGGTGGGGCACTCGATCGGTGAGATCGCGGCGGCGCACGTGGCCGGGGTGCTGTCCCTGCCCGACGCCGCGAAGCTGGTCGCGGCCCGAGGCCGGCTGATGCAGGCATCGCCGACGGGCGGGGTGATGGTCGCGGTTCGGGCCACCGAGGCTGAGGTGCTGCCGCTGCTGACCGACGGCGTGTCCGTCGCGGCTATCAACGGTCCGCGTTCCGTGGTGCTCTCCGGCACGGAAGGCGAGGTCGCCGCGGTGGCGGCGAACTTCAAGAAGTCGAAGCGGCTGCGGGTCAGTCACGCGTTCCACTCGGTGCTGATGGAGCCGATGCTCGCCGACTTCGCGCAGGTGGCGGGGTCGTTGACCTACGCGCAGCCCCGGATCCCGTTGGTGTCGAACCTGACCGGGCAGGTCGCGGACACGCAGGACGCCGACTACTGGGTGCGACACGTGCGGGAAGCAGTCCGCTTCGCCGACGGCATCGCCACCCTGGAAGCCTCAGGCGTGACCACGTTCGTGGAGATCGGCCCCGACGGCGTCCTGTCGGCCATGGGCGCGGACTGCGTGACGGACGCGGTGTTCGTACCCGTGCAACGCTCTGACCGGGACCAACCGACCGCCCTGCTCACCGCCCTGGCTCAGGTCTTCGTGCGCGGCGTCGCGGTCGACTGGACGCCGTGCCTGACCGGCGGACGCCTGATCGACCTACCCACCTACGCCTTCCAACACCAGCGCTACTGGCCGACCGCGCCCGACACCGCCACCGACGCGGCCGGCATCGGACTCGCGACCGTCGACCACCCGTTCTGGGCCGCCGCCGCCGACCTGCCCGAGCAGGACAGCGTGCTCCTCACCGGCCGCCTTTCCGCCCGCGCCCAGCCCTGGCTGGCCGACCACGTGATCGGCGGCGCACTGCTGGTGCCCGGTGCCGCGCTGGTCGACCTCGCACTGGCCGCCGGCGACCACGCCGGCCTGAACCACCTCGACGAACTCACCATCGAAGCCCCGATGGTGCTGCCCACCAGCGGCGGCACCCTGACCATCCGCGCCGTGGTCGGCCCGCTCACCGGGGACAACCCGGCCGCGAACGGCGAGCGGCGCGACATCACGCTCTACGCCCGCCCGGACGACACCGGCGAATGGCAGCGACACGCCTCCGGCACCCTCACCACCGTCGAGGCGGTCGACACCCGGGGTCACTGGACGCCGGGAGCAACCGACGAGGTGTCGGTCGACGGCGTCTACCCCGGCTTCGCGAAGGTCGGGTTCGACTACGGGCCGCACCTGCGGGGCCTGCACGGTGCGTGGCGCCGCGACGGTGAGCTGCTCGCCGACGTGGCCCTCGCCGACGACCTCACCCCGGACGGTTTCCTGCTGCACCCCGCGCTCCTCGACGCCGCCCTGCACGGCCTCGCCCTGGGTGTCCTCGACGGCGACACGACCGGCCTCCCGTTCTCCTGGACCGGCGTCACCGTGCACGCCACCGGGGCGCGCGCGGCCCGGGTACGCATCAGCCGGTCCGGCACCGACGCGGTCACCCTCGATCTGCGCGACGCCGAGAACCGGCCCGTCGCCACAGTGGACCGGCTCGTGCTGCGCCCCTACACGCCGACGACGGGCGCGACGCTGCGCCCGTACCGGATGGAATGGACGCCGATCCCCCAGCTCGACGTCCCCGCGACACTGCTCACCGACCACGCGGATCTGGCCGCGACGCTGGCCGCCGGCCGCGTGCCGGCCGGCCCTGTCCTCTGGTACGCCGAGCCCGGCCCCGCCGCCGACCCCGTGATCGCCGCGCACGCCGCCACCACCCGCGCCCTGGAGGTGCTGCAGTCCTGGGTGGCCGACGAGCGGCTCGCCGGTGTGCGGCTGGTCGTCGCGACCCGGCACGCCGTGCAGACCGGCGACGAGCCGTTGACCGATCTCGCCGGTGCCGCCGTGCACGGGTTGGTGCGCAGCGCCCAGGCCGAACACCCGGACCGGTTCGTGCTGGTCGACATCGACGACGGGCCCGGGTCCGTTGCGCTGCTCCCCGCCGCCGCGCACTGCGGTGAGCCGCAGCTGGCGATCCGCGGCGGAGTGGTCAGCGTGCCGCGACTCGTCCGACCGCCGGCCGAGGAACCGCGCCCGTTCTCCTTTGGCACCGGGACGGTGCTGGTCACCGGCGCGTTGGGCACGCTCGGCCGACTCGTGGTGCGACACCTGATCACCACCCACGGTGTGCGCGACCTGTTGCTGGTCAGCCGTCGCGGCGCGGAATCCCCCGGAGCGACCGAGTTCCTGGCGGACCTCGCCGGGCTCGGTGCGTCCGCCCGGCTGGTGGCCGCGGACGCGACCGATCGGACCGCACTGTCCCAGGCCATCGCCGAGGCACCGGAGCTGACCGGCGTCGTACACCTCGCCGGTGTGCTCGACGACGGCGTCGTCACCGGGTTGTCCGCGGAGCGGTTGTCGGCGGTGTTGCAGGCGAAGGTGGATGCGGGGTGGTATCTGCACGAGTTGACGCGCGATCGGGAGTTGTCGGCGTTCGTGTTGTTCTCGTCGGCTGCGGGGGTGTTCGGCAACGCGGGCCAGGGCGCGTACGCGGCCGGCAACGCGTTCCTCGACGCCCTCGCACAGCACCGCCACGGGCTGGGACTCCCAGCGATCTCTCTCGCCTGGGGGCTCTGGGCCGACGCCAGCGACCTGAGCGCGAACGCCGACCAGCGGCGCCTCGGCCGTGGCGGGGTGCTCCCGCTGACCGCCGAGCAGGGACTCGCCCTGCTTGACGCCGGCTGTGTGTCGTCACCGCCGGTCAGCGTGCCGATCCTCCTGGACCTCGCGGCGGTCGCCGCGTCTGGCAGCGTGCCCGCGCTCCTGCGGCGCCTGGTCCGGCCCGCGCGCAGGGTGGCCGCCGCCGCGACCGACACGTCGTCGCTGCGAGCCCGGCTCGCCGACCTCGATCATGAGGCTCGTCGGGCTGTGCTTTTGGGTGTGGTGTCGTCGCGGGTGGCGGTGGTTTTGGGTCATTCGCCGGGGTGGTCGGTGGATGGTGGTCAGGCGTTTGGTGAGTTGGGTTTTGATTCGTTGACGGCGGTGGAGTTTCGGAATGGGTTGTCGGCGGTGACCGGGTTGCGGTTGTCGGCGACGACGGTGTTCGACTATCCGACTCCGGATGCACTGGTTGATCACTTGATAGGGGAGTTGGTTGGGGCGGCTGCGGTTGTTCCGGTTGCGGCGGCGGCGGTGGCTGTGGATGAGCCGATCGCGATCGTCGGGATGGCCTGCCGTTTCCCGGGTGGGGTGGATTCCCCCGAGAGCCTCTGGCGGATGGTCGAGTCCGACGGAGAAGGGATCACCGACTTCCCGACCGATCGTGGCTGGGACCTGGAGACGCTGTTCGACCCGGACGAGTCTCGGACGGACACCTCGTACACGCGCCGGGGTGGCTTCCTCTCCACCGCCGCCGAGTTCGACGCGGAGTTCTTCGGGATCTCACCGCGCGAGGCGTTGGCCATGGACCCGCAGCAGCGACTGTTGCTGGAGGCGAGCTGGGAAGCCGTGGAACGGGCCGGAATCGACCCGCATTCCTTGCGCGGATCCGACACCGGGGTGTTCGCCGGCTCGATGTACCACGACTACGGGCCATTCGCACAGCAGAGCCCCGACGGTCTCGAGGGATTCCTGGGGACGGGTAATTCGGGGAGTGTGGTGTCGGGTCGGGTTTCGTATTCGTTTGGGTTTGAGGGTCCGGCGGTGACGGTGGATACGGCGTGTTCGTCGTCGTTGGTGGCGTTGCATTTGGCGGTGCAGGCGTTGCGTGGTGGTGAGTGTTCGTTGGCGTTGGCTGGTGGGGTGACGGTGATGGCGACGCCGTCGGCTTTTGTGGAGTTTTCGCGGCAGCGTGGGTTGTCGGTGGATGGTCGGTGTCGGTCGTTTGCGGAGGGTGCGGAGGGGACGGGTTGGTCTGAGGGTGTGGGTGTGTTGTTGGTGGAGCGGTTGTCGGATGCGGTGCGGGGTGGGCATCGGGTTTTGGCGGTGGTGCGGGGGAGTGCGGTTAATCAGGATGGTGCGTCGAATGGTTTGACGGCGCCGAATGGTCCGTCTCAGCAGCGGGTGATTCGGGCGGCGTTGGGTGCTGCGGGGTTGTCTGCCGGTGATGTGGATGTGGTGGAGGCGCATGGGACGGCGACGAGGTTGGGTGATCCGATCGAGGCGCAGGCGTTGTTGGCGACCTATGGTCAGGGCCGGCCCGAAGACCGGCCGTTGTGGCTCGGTTCAATCAAGTCGAATCTGGGTCATACGCAGGCCGCGGCGGGTGTTGCGGGGATCATCAAGATGGTTGAGGCGATGCGGCATGGGGTGTTGCCGCGCACGTTGCATGTGGATGCTCCGACGTCGCAGGTGGACTGGTCGGCCGGTGCGGTCCGGTTGTTGACCGAGGCCCAGCCGTGGTCGGCTGACGGACGCCCACGTCGGGCGGGGGTGTCGTCGTTCGGGATCTCCGGCACCAACGCCCACGTCATCCTGGAGGAACCCCCCTCGACAGCGGCCCCGGCCCAGGAGAGGCCCCCGACCAACGAGATGGTGCCGTGGGTGCTGTCGGCCCGGTCGCCGGAGGGTTTGCGGGGTCAGGCGTCGCGGTTGGCGTCGGTGGCGGGTGTGGATCCGGTGGATGTCGGGTTCTCGTTGGTGTCGTCGCGGTCGTTGCACGCGCATCGGGCGGTGGTGTTCGGGTCGGAGGAGCTGGCCGCGCTGGCCGCTGGTGAGTTGGGTCCGGTCGTCGGATCGGTGGTGCGTGGCAAGGCGGCGTTCGTGTTCTCCGGTCAGGGGTCGCAGCGGCCGGGCATGGGTCTGGACCTCTACGACACGTTCCCGGTGTACGCGGAAGCGTTCGACGCGGCGTGCGCCGAACTGGACCGTCACCTCGACCGTCCGATCCGCGACGTGATCTCCGAGGGAACCGAACTGGATCAGACCGTCTACACGCAGACCGCCCTGTTCGCCGTCGAGGTCGCCCTGTTCCGGCTGGTCGAGTCGTTCGGCGTCACCCCGAACTACCTGGTGGGGCACTCGATCGGTGAGATCGCCGCCGCGCATGTTTCCGGGGTGCTGTCCCTGCCCGACGCGGCGAAGCTGGTCGCCGCCCGGGGCCGACTGATGCAAGCCCTTCCGACCGGTGGGGTGATGGTCGCGGTGCGGGCCACCGAGGCGGAGGTGCTGCCGCTGCTGACCGACGGGGTGTCCGTCGCGGCGATCAACGGTCCCCGCTCGGTGGTGCTCTCCGGCGTGGAAGGCGAGGTCGCCGCTGTCGCCGCCCACTTCGAGAAGTCGAAGCGTCTGCGGGTCAGCCACGCGTTCCACTCGGTGCTGATGGAGCCCATGCTCGCCGAATTCGCACAGATCGCCGAAACGTTGACCTACGCGCAGCCCCGGATCCCGGTCGTGTCCAACGTGACCGGGCAGCTCGCGGAGACGCAGGACGCCGGCTACTGGGTGCGGCACGTACGGGAGGCGGTCCGGTTCGCCGACGGCATCGCCACCCTGGAGGGCTTGGGCGTCGCGACGTTCGTCGAGATCGGCCCGGACGGGGTGCTCTCGGCGATGGGCGCGGACTGTGTGACGGATGCGGTGTTCGTACCCGTGCAACGCTCTGACCGCGACCAACCGACCGCCCTGCTCACCGCCCTGGCGCAGGTCTTCGTGCGCGGCGTCGCGGTGGACTGGACGCCGTGCCTGACCGGCGGACAACTGATCGACCTGCCCACCTACGCCTTCCAACACCAGCGCTACTGGCCGACGCCCGGCACCCAGGCGACGAACCCCACCGACGCCGCCTTCTGGGACGCCGTCGAACGGGCGGACCTCGACGCCCTCACCGCGACCCTGAAACTCGACGACAGCGCCGCCCTCACCCCACTGCTGCCGGCCCTGGCCTCCTGGCGCCGCGACAACACCGCCGGGGCGCTCGGCCGCTACGGCATCGACTGGGCCCCGCTGCCGTCGACCGCCGCACCCACCGGGACCTGGCTGATCGCCGAACCGGCCGGTGACACCCGCGTCTCGGACGCCCTCGCCGCAGCCGGCCTGGACCTGCGGCGCGGCACCCCAGACGAGGCCACGATGCGGGACGTCACCGGCGTGGCCGCCGTGGTGGACGACCCCGCGCAGGCCCTGCACGCCGTGCAGACCCACCAGTCCCTGCGCACCGACAGCCCGCTCTGGCTGATCACCAGCGGCGCCGTGGCCGCCGGCCCGCACGACCCGGCGCCCACCCCGCCCGCCGCGGCCGTCTGGGGTCTCGGCCGAGTCGTCGCCCTGGAACTCCGCCGTGGGTGGGGCGGCGTCGTCGACCTGCCCGCCGGCCCGGTCGACGGACGGTTGCTCGCCGCCGCGCTGACCGGCTCCGGGGGCGAGGACCAGATTGCCGTCCGCGACGGGCTCCTCGGCCGGCGACTCGTCCCGTCGGCCGGTACGGGTCGACCCTGGCAGCCGCGCGGCACCGTCCTGATCACCGGCGGCACCGGCGCGCTGGGCGCGCACGCCGCCCGGTGGGCCGCCGGCCACGGCGCCGACCACCTGGTCCTGCTCAGCCGCCGGGGGGAGGCGGCACCCGGGGCCCTCGACCTGCGCGACGAACTCGCCGCCGCCGGGGCGCGCGTCACGATCAGCGCCGTCGACCTGGCCGACCGGGACGCGCTCGGTGCGGTCGTCGCGGATCTGAACGCGGCGGGTGACACCGTCACCGCGGTGCTGCACACCGCAGGCGTCGCCACCCAAGCCCCGCTCGCGGAGCTGACCGCCGACGCCATCGCCGACGTCATGGCCGCCAAGGTGCTCGGCGCGACGCAGCTGGACGAGCTGTTCCGCGACACGCCGCTGGACGCCTTCGTGCTGTTCTCGTCCATCGCGGGTGTCTGGGGCAGCGGAGACCACGCCGCCTACGCGGCCGCCAACGCCGCCCTGGACGCGGTCGCCGAACAGCGCCGCTCCCGAGGGCTCACCGCTATTTCGATCGGCTGGGGCCCGTGGGCGGACGGGGGCATGGCCGCCGACAACGCCGTGGACGAGCAACTGCGCCGACGCGGCCTGCGCCCGATGGCCCCCGAACGGGCCCTGCGCGGGCTGCGCTCGGCGGTCACCGACGACCGTACGAGTATCGTCGTCGCCGACGTCGACTGGGCGACGTTCGCCCCGGCGTTCACCGCCGTCCGGCCGAGCCCGTTGCTCGACGGTGTTCCGGAGGTCCACGCCCTCACCGCCCAGCCGGAATCCGAGACGGACGACGGCTGGCGGACCGAGCTGCTGGCCCTCACCGGGACCGAGCGGACACACGCGGTGCTGGAGACCGTGCGGACACACGTCGCGGAGGTGCTCCGGCTGCCGGCGGCCCACGCGGTGGACCCCGGTCGTTCGTTCACCGAGATCGGCTTCGACTCGCTGACCGGCGTCGAGCTGCGCAACCGGCTCGGCACCGCCACGGGGCTGCGGCTGCCCACCACGCTGATCTTCGATCACCCGACGCCGGAGGCGCTCGCCGCGTACCTCGAGAACGAGGTTGCCGGGGTGACCGACGCGACGCCGGCCGCCGCCGTCGCGGGCCGCACCGACGAGCCGATCGCGATCGTGGCGATGTCCTGCCGCTTCCCCGGCGGCATCGGCTCGCCTGAGGAGCTGTGGCGGTTGCTCGCCGACGGTGGTGACGCCATCGGCGCCTTCCCCACCGACCGGGGCTGGGACCTGGACGCCCTCTACGACCCGGACCCGGACGCGGTCGGCACCACCTACGTCCGCGAGGGTGGCTTCCTGGCCGGGGCCACCGAGTTCGACGCCGGGTTCTTCGGCATCTCGCCCCGGGAGGCGCTGGCCATGGACCCGCAGCAGCGGCTGCTGCTGGAGACCGCGTGGGAGGCGTTCGAGCGCGGCGGTGTGCCGACCGACGCGCTGCGCGGAAGCCAGACCGGGGTGTTCGTCGGCACCAACAACCTCGACTACGGTCCGCTGCTCACCGGTGAGCAGGAAGCCGCCGAGGGCTACGTGAGCACCGGCAACGCGGCGAGCGTCGTCTCCGGGCGGATCTCCTACACCTTCGGGCTGGAGGGCCCTGCGGTCACTGTGGACACCGCCTGCTCGTCGTCGCTGGTCGCCTTGCACTGGGCGAGTCAGGCCCTGCGGCAGGGCGAGTGCGACCTTGCCCTGGCCGGCGGTGTCACAGTGATGTCGACCCCGGGCGCGTTCATCGAGTTCAGCCGCCAGCGTGGCCTGTCCGCCACGGCCCGGTGCCGGGCCTTCTCCGCTGGCGCGGACGGGACGATCTGGGGCGAGGGCGTCGGCATGCTCCTGCTGGAACGGCTCAGCGACGCCGTCGCCAACGGGCACCCGGTGCTCGCGGTGGTCCGGGGAAGCGCTGTCAACCAGGACGGCGCGTCGAACGGGCTGACCGCCCCGAACGGACCGTCGCAGCAACGGGTGATCCGGGCGGCCCTGGCCAACGCGGGTGTGTCGGCCGCCGACGTCGACGTGGTGGAGGCGCACGGCACCGGAACGAAACTCGGCGACCCGATCGAAGCGCAGGCGCTGCTGGCGACGTACGGGCAGGGTCGGTCCACCGACCAGCCGCTGTGGCTGGGGTCGGTGAAGTCGAACATCGGTCACACCCAGGCGGCGGCCGGTGTCGCCGGCATCATCAAGATGGTCGAGGCGATGCGGCACGAGACCCTGCCGCGTACGCTGCACGCCGACCAGCCCAGCCCGCACGTGGACTGGAGCGCGGGAGCGGTGGCGCTGCTCACCGAGGAGCAGCCGTGGGCGCGGACCGGCGACCGGCCGCGTCGGGCGGCGATCTCGTCGTTCGGGTTCAGCGGCACCAACGCGCACGCCGTGCTGGAGGAACCGCCAACCCCGCAGCCGTCGGTTGCCGCCGAGCCCGAGCAGCAGCAGGCGCCGGTGATGGCGCTGCCGCTGTCGGCGCGTACCGAGCCCGCGCTGCGTGAGCAGGGTGCGCGGCTGCGGCAGCGGCTCTCGGCGGGGGCCGATCCGAAGGACGTGATCCACTCGATCGCCACCACCCGCAGTGTCCTGGAGGAGCGGGCGGTGGTGGTCGGCGCCGACACCGACGCCCTGGTCGCGGCGCTTGACACCCTGGTCGCCGGCGGTGACCATGCCGCGCTGGTCACCGGTTCGGCGGTGCGTGGACGGACGGCGTTCGTCTTCTCCGGGCAGGGGTCGCAGCGCCCGGGCATGGGCCTGGAACTGGCCGCCACGTATCCCGTGTTCGCCGAGGCGTTCGACGCGGCCTGCGCGGAACTGGATCGTTACCTCGACCGGCCGTTGCGCGCGGTGATCGCCGACGGCGGCGAGCTGGACCAGACCGTCTACACGCAGACCGCCCTGTTCGCGGTCGAGGTGGCACTGTTCCGGCTGGTCGAGTCGTTCGGTGTGACGCCGGACTTCCTGGTGGGGCACTCGATCGGGGAGATCGCCGCCGCGCACGTCGCCGGGGTGCTGTCGCTGGCCGACGCGGCGAAGCTGGTCGCGGCGCGCGGTCGGTTGATGCAGGCGTTGCCCACTGGTGGGGTCATGGTTGCGGTGCGGGCCACCGAGGCCGAGGTGCTGCCTTTGCTGGTCGACGGGGTGTCCGTGGCGGCGGTCAATGGTCCTCGCTCGGTGGTGCTGTCCGGTGCCGCCGACGAGGTGGCATCTGTGGCCGCGCACTTTGAGAAGTCGAAGCGGCTCCAGGTTTCTCACGCGTTCCACTCGGTGTTGATGGAGCCGATGCTGGTGGAGTTCGCACAGGTTGCGGAGACGTTGACCTACGCGTCTCCGCGGATTCCGGTCGTCTCGAACGTGACGGGGCAGGTTGGTGAGACGCAGGACGCCGCGTACTGGGTGCGGCACGTGCGGGAGGCGGTTCGCTTCGCCGACGGCATCGCCACCCTGGAGAACCTGGGTGTCAGCACGTTCGTGGAGATCGGCCCGGACGGTGTGCTGTCGGCGATGGGCGCGGACTGCGTGACCGATGCGGTCTTCGTGCCGGTGCAACGCGCCGGCCGGGACCAGCCCACCACCTTCCTGACGGCTCTGGCCGGCGCCTTCGTCCGCGGGGTCGCCGTCGACTGGGACACGTGCAGCCCCGGCGGTCGGCGCGTCGACCTGCCCACCTACCCCTTCCAGCGCGTCCGCTTCTGGCCGTCCCCGGTCGAGCGGGCCTCCGTCGACCCGGTGGACAGCGAGTTCTGGCAGGCCGTCGAGGAGGGCGACCTCAGCCCATTGGGTATCACCGGAGACGGCAGCGACCTGCTGCCCGCCCTGACCGCCTGGCGTCAGGAACGGCGGGCCACCCGAGCCCGCGACTCGTGGCGCTACGAGGAGGCGTGGACCCCGACGACCCCGACCGCCACGACGGTCAGCGGGGCGTGGCTGGTGCTCGGCGACGACGCGTACCCGACTGTCGCCGCTGAAGCCCTCGCCGCGTCCGGCGCCGAGGTGCGTGGCGTCCCGGTCCTCGGCCTGGACCGCGCCGCCGTGGCCGACCAGCTCCGCCTGGCCGACGCCGGCGGTCCGATCGCCGGGGCCGTCGCGTCCGCTGGCACCCCCGAGGCCGCGCTCGTCCTCGTCCAGGCGTACGCCGACGCCGCTGTCGACGCGCCGCTCTGGATGGTGACCACCGCGGCCGTCGCCACCGACCCCGGTGACCCGCTCGACCCGTCCGCCGCGGCGGTGTGGGGACTGGGCCGGGTCGCCGCCCTGGAACTGCCGCACCGCTGGGGTGGCCTCCTGGACGTACCCGCCGACTGGGCCGGCGAGCACCTCGCCGCCGCGCTCGGTGGCGGTGAGGACCAGCTCGCCATTCGCGGCGACCGGGTGCTCGCCCGGCGCCTGCGGCACGCTCCCGCGCCCGTCGGCCGGTGGCGCCCGCGCGGCACGGTCCTGGTAGTCGGCGACACCAGCGGCGACATCGCCCGCTGGGCGGCGGCCGAGGGCGCCGACCGGGTGATCGTCACCGAGAGCATCACCGAGGTGGACCACGGCGTGGTCACCCTGGAAACCTGCACCGGCAACGACCGCGCCGACCTGGCCGACCTGCTGACCCGCGTCCGGGCCGACGGCGTCGCGCTGACGGCTGTCGTCCTCGCCGACCGCTCCGAGCCCGCCCCCACGCCCCTGACCGACACCGACCCCGACGCCTGGGACACCCCGGCGGTACGCCGGGCCCGGCACCTGACGGACCTGATCCACGAGGACTTGGACGCGTTCGTCGTCTTCACCTCGGTCGCCGGCACCTGGGGCGGCGGTCTACAGGCCGCCGCTGCGGTGGCCGCCACCACAGTGGAAGCACTCGCACAGCGGGCCGGCGGCACCGCGATCGCCTGGGGACCGTGGACCGGGAGCGACGAACGCCTGCGCCGCCACGGACTGAAGGCCCTCGCGCCGCACGCCGCCCTCGACGCGATGGCGGCTGCGGCAGCCACGGCCGGCCGGGTCGTCCTCGCCGACGTCGACTGGCCCCGGTTCGCGCTCGCCTTCACCGGCACCCGGCCCAGCCGGCTGCTCACCGACCTGCCCGAGGTGCCCGTCTCGGCGGCGGAGCAGGCCCCGGCCGGGGACGCCGGTGCCACCGCCGCGCTACGCGACGCGTGGCGCGCCCTGACCGAACCGGAACAGGATCGGGCGGCCCTCGACCTGGTACGCGGCACCGTCGCGGCCGTCCTGGGGCACGGCACCCTGGAAGCCGTCCCACCTACCCGGGCCTTCACCGAACTCGGCTTCGACTCGCTCACCGCGGTCGAGCTGCGCAACCGGCTCGGCCGGGTCACCGGCCTCAACCTGCCGCCCACGGCCGCATTCGACCACCCGACCGCGCTGGCCCTCGCCGGTCATATCCGGCACACGGTCATCGGCGATGGCCTGGACCTGACCGGCGGGCTTTTCGCCGAACTGGACCGTCTCGAAGCGGGCCTCGCCGTGTCCACACCGGACAGCACCACCCGCAGCCGGACGGTCCTGCGACTCCAGGCCTTCATCAACCGCCTCAACGACGTCGTCGAGCCGGTCACCGAGGAGGCACCACCGCTCGAAGAAGCCAGCGACGAGGAACTGTTCGCCTTCATCCGCAGTGAGCTCGGTCGCGCCTGAACGCGCCGGGACAAGGAGGAACACACTCATGACACGCGACTTCCCGGTGCCCGTCATCGAGGACTGGCAGCGGCTCACCCTCAGCGTGCTGCGCAGGTCCGGAAGAGCGGACGAGAACACCGCCGCGGGCGACGCCGCCGACCTGCTGGCCACCACCACGTACGACGGGTTCCCGCTGGCACCGCTCTACACCTCGCGGGACACCGCAGTGCCCGACGGGCTTCCCGGGCAGGCGCCGTTCACCCGCGGCGGCGGCCTCGGCGGCCGGTGGGACGTGCGTACCGTGCACACCGACCCCGACCCGGTACGCACCGCCGCGGCGGCCCGGGCCGACCTGCACGGCGGGGCGACCTCGCTGTGGCTGCGGGCTGCCGCCCCCGAGCAGTTGGGCGAGCTGCTCAGCGGTATCCCGCTGGACCGCACCGGCATCGTGCTCGGCGCCGGCACCGAGACCGACAAGGCCACCGCCGCCCTGCTGGACGTGGCCGCTCGGCAGACCATCGAGCCCCGGGTGTTGCGGGGGAACCTCGGCGCCGACCCGTACGGCGCGTTCGCGGCAACCGGCATCGAACCGGAACTCGGCGTCGCCGCGGACCTGGCGGCCCAGTCGGTGACGGCACACCCCGAGCTGCGGGCGCTGACCGTGGACGTGACCACGTATCACGACGCGGGCGGCAGCGACGCCGAGGAACTGGGCTGCGCGCTGGCCACCGGTGTCGCGTACCTGCGGGCGATGAGCGACCGGGGGATCCCGCTCACCAGGTCGCTCGACCAACTCGAGTTCCGCTACGCCGCGACCGCCGACCAGTTCGCCACGATCGCCAAGCTCCGGGCGGCCCGCCGACTCTGGCACCGGGTCACCGAGGTCGCCGGCGCGAACCGACAGTCGGCGCAGCGGCAGCACGCCGTCACCTCGGGCGCGATGATGACCGCCCGGGACCCGTGGAGCAACCTGCTGCGCACCACGCTCGCCTGTTTCGGCGCGGGCGTCGGCGGCGCCGGGGCGATCACCGTGCAGCCGTTCGACGTGGCCCTGGGTCGGCCCGACGAGTCGGCCCAGCGGATCGCCCGCAACACCCAGCTCATCCTGCTGGACGAGGCGCACCTGCACCGGGTCACCGATCCGGCCGGCGGGTCCTGGTACGTCGAGTCGCGCACCGACGAGCTGGCCCGGGTGGCGTGGGAGTGGTTCACCACGATCGAGAGGGCGGGCGGCATCGGGACGGCGCTGCGCAGCGGTCTGGTCGCGGACCGGCTGGCCGCGACCTGGGAGCGTCGGGCGACGCGTGTGGCCCGCCGCCAGGACGCGATCACCGGGGTCAGCGAGTTCCCCGATCTCGACGAGCAGGTCCCGGCCCGCCACGCCGTGCCACCGGCTCCGGTGGGCGGTCTGCCCCGCCACCGTTACGCGGAACGGTTCGAGGAGCTGCGCCGACGGGCCGACGGCGCGACCACGGCGCCGGTGGTGCACCTGGTCACGATCGGCCGGGCGTCCGACCACGGCGCCCGGGTCGCCTTCGCCGCGAACCTGTTCGCGGCCGGCGGCATCCGCACCGTGACGACCGCTGCCGACGAGCCGGTCCCGCCCGGTGCCGTGGCGTGCGTCTGCTCGTCCAACCGTCTCTACGCCGAGCAGGCCGCGTCGGTCACGGCCGCGCTCCGGCAGGCCGGCGCCGCGAAGATCTGGCTGGCCGGGCGGCCGGGCGGCCAGGCGGGCGTCGACGACCACCTGTACGCCGGGTGCGACGCCGTCCGCGTGCTGGAGACCACCCTCGACGACCTCGGAGTCCCGCGATGATCCCCTCGTACGCCGACGTCGAGCTCGGCACCCCACCCGCACCGAGCGGCCCCGCCCCGGAGTCGACAGATGTGTGGCAGACCCCGGAGGGGATCGGCGTCAAGCGGTTCTACACCGCCGACGACCTGGCCGGTGTGGACTTCCTCGACTCGCTGCCGGGCATCGCCCCGTTCGTGCGTGGTCCCTACCCGACCATGTACGCCACCCGCCCGTGGACGGTCCGCCAGTACGCGGGCTTCTCCACCGCGCAGGAGTCCAACGCCTTCTACCGGCGCAACCTGGCCGGCGGGCAGAAGGGACTGTCTGTGGCGTTCGACCTGGCCACCCACCGTGGTTACGACTCCGACCACCCCCGGGTGGCCGGTGACGTGGGCATGGCCGGCGTGGCGATCGACTCGATCCTCGACATGCGGGAGCTGTTCGCCGGCATCCCGCTGGACCGGATCAGCGTGTCGATGACCATGAACGGCGCGGTGCTGCCGATCCTCGCCCTCTACATCGTCGCCGCCGAGGAGCAGGGGGTCACGCCCGAGCAGCTGGCGGGGACCATCCAGAACGACATCCTCAAGGAGTTCATGGTCCGCAACACGTACATCTATCCGCCGGAGCCGTCGATGCGGATCGTGGCGGACATCTTCGCCTACATCTCGCAGCGGATGCCGCGGTTCAACTCGATCTCGATCTCCGGCTACCACATGCACGAGGCGGGGGCGACCGCCGACCTGGAGTTGGCGTACACCCTCGCCGACGGCGCCGAGTACGTGCGCGCCGGCAAGACCGCCGGGCTCGACGTCGACGCGTTCGCCCCCCGGCTGTCGTTCTTCTGGGCGGTCGGCATGCACTTCTTCATGGAGGTGGCGAAGCTGCGGGCCGGCCGCCTGCTGTGGGCACGGCTGCTGCGCGACGCCGGCGCGACCGACCCGAAGTCGCTGTCGCTGCGTACCCACTGCCAGACGTCCGGCTGGTCGTTGACCGCGCAGGACCCGTACAACAACGTGGTGCGCACCTGCGTCGAGGCGATGGCGGCGACCCAGGGCCACACGCAGTCGCTGCACACGAACGCGCTGGACGAGGCGTTGGCGCTGCCGACCGACTTCTCCGCCCGGATCGCCCGCAACACCCAACTGCTGCTCCAGCAGGAGTCGGGCACCACCCAGGTGATCGACCCGTGGGGCGGCAGCGCCTACCTGGAGCGGCTCACCCACGACCTGGCCCAGCGGGCGTGGGGTCACATCCGGGAGGTCGAGCAGGCCGGCGGCATGGCCCGAGCCATCGAGCAGGGGCTGCCCAAGCTGCGGATCGAGGAGGCCGCCGCGCGTACGCAGGCGCGGATCGACTCCGGTCGGCAGCCGGTGATCGGTGTGAACCGGCACCGACCGGTCGTGGAGGACCCGATCGAGGTGCGCAAGGTGGACAACACGGCGGTGCGCGCCGAGCAGGTCGCCAAACTGCGCCGCCTGCGGGCCGAACGCGACCAGCCGGCCTGCGACGCCGCCCTGGCCGCCCTTACCCGGGGCGCCACCGACCCGGCGGCCAACCTGCTCGACCTGGCGGTCACCGCCGCCCGGGCGCACGCCACCGTCGGGGAGATCTCCACGGCCCTGGAGACGGCGTTCGGCCGGCACGTCGCCCACATCCGTACGACCGAGGGCGTGTACCGCGACGAGGCGGGCACCGATCCCGGCGTCGCCCGGGCCCGCGACGCCGCCGACGCGTTCTCCGACCGGCGCGGGGTCCGTCCCCGGATCCTGGTCGCCAAGATGGGCCAGGACGGTCACGACCGTGGTCAGAAGGTGGTCGCCACGGCCTTCGCCGACCTGGGGTTCGACGTCGAGGTGGGTCCGCTTTTCCAGACCCCGGACGAGGTCGCCCGGCAGGCGGCCGACGCGGACGTGCACATCGTCGGCGTCAACTCGCTCGCCGCCGGCCACCTCACCCTGGTGCCCGCGCTGCGTGCGGCGCTGACAGCCCTGGGCCGCGCAGACATCATGATCGTGGTCGGTGGGGTGGTGCCGCCCGGTGACATCGCCGCGCTGCGCCGGGCTGGCGCCTCGGCGGTCTTCCCGCCCGGCACTGTCCTCGCCGAGGCCGCGGTGGACCTGTTGGAACGGCTTCAGCGATGAGTACGGTCGCGGGCTGACCCCGGACGACACGGTGGCCGCCTCCCACTCGGGAGGCGGCCACCGTGCTGTGCGGGCTGATTGTCGAGCGCTTCCGCGGCCATAAGTGGGGCTTGTGCTGGTCATTCGCTGAGGAAGCCGCTGCTGTGCGCGGAGGCTCGATACGCTCTCACCTTCCTGTTCATTATCTCACGAGCACCTTTTTCGGCTACAACGGGTAGCCGCTTCCGGTCTATCCGGTGACCGCTACGGTGCCCGGCATGCTTACTGGTGAGGAGAAGTTCGTTCGTTCCGGGCAGGTTCGGTTGTGGACCGAGAGATTCGGTCGCCCCGATGACCCCACCGTCTTGTTGGTCATGGGCACCTCTACGCAGGGCATCGGCTGGCCCGATGAGCTTGTGGAAGCTCTCGTGAGCAGCGGCCGGCAGGTGATCCGGTTCGATCACCGTGACACCGGCCGTTCCGACTCCGTCGACTTCACAACGCATCCGTACGCGCTCGCCGACATGGCAGCCGACACGGCAGCCGTTCTGGACGGTTACGACGTCACGGCCGCGCACATCGTCGGGACATCGCTGGGCGCGGCGATCGGGCAGTGGCTCGCTGTGCATCAGCCAGCCCGCGTCCGCACGCTGACGGCAATGGCATCCTCTCCGATGGGGAACAATCCGGGCCCGGCCTGGGCCAGGGCAATGGCAGGCCAACCGGCTGAGGCCGGCGAACTTCCACCTCCGACGGCACAGTTCCTCAACCACCTGATGGCCTCCGCGACGGCACCTCGCACGACGGCCCAGCAGCGCAGGGCCGCCGACGTACAGACCTGGCGGGTGCTCAACGGCGATGTCTTGCCCTTCGATGAGCCCGCCGCGCGGCGGTTCGTCGAACAGTGCTACGCCAGGGCTGACAACCTCGCTGCCGCCTTGAACCACGATCTGGCCGGTCGGCGTTGGGAGGACGACCGGCGGGCCTCCTTGTCTCGTATCGCCGCCGCCACGTTGGTCTTGCATGGCAGCGATGACCCGCTGTTCCCCCAAGCCCACGGTGAAGCCCTCGCGGCGCAGATCCCGGCGGCCCGCCTGGAGATCGTGCGGGGAATGGGCCACCACCCGTTCTTCGCGCCGGGGCTCACCGAGCGGATCGCCGACTCGATCATCCGCCACACGACCTGATTCCAAGACACCCGCGCCCGGGCCATGGTCGGACATGAATCAGCCGTACCTGACTATGGGTGCTGCCCGGATCGCGGGCGCGTACTTGATCAGCTGGTCGTACCGCTCGGCGGTGACGCCCGCCGGGACCGGCCGCGACAGCGCCGACCGGGCTCAGCGGTGCGCGGCGAGGCGGCCGGCGGGCCGGGTCTTCGGGACCACCGGCGCGAGGACGGTGATGGCGGTGACGACGAGGCCCTGCTCGACGAGCCACCGGCCGCTGAACCCGCTGAGCCGCCGCCCGTGCACCCACGGCCCGGTCACCAGCAGCGTGGCGTTGAAGGTGCCGTTCAGCGGGTCGATGACGATGTTCGCGTCCTCGAAGTCGAGCCACCGTGCGGTCAGCGGGAACCAGGCCTTGTAGACCGATTCCTTCGCGCTGAACAGCATCCGGTCCCAGGCGACGCCGGGATGGTCGCGCAGCAGGACGGCGATGCGGTCCCGTTCCTCGGCCAGGGAGACGGCTTCGAGCACGCCGTTGGCGAGAGCCTCGTTGGGTTCGGCGTCGATGCCGACAGTGGTGACCTTCTCCTGCTCGGCGAGGACTGCGGCGCGGTAGCCGGCGCAGTGGGTGATGCTGCCGACCATCCCGAAGGGCCACTGGGGCTCGCCGCGGGTGCCGGGCAGGACCGGCGCGGGAGCGATCCCGATCTGGCGCATCGCCTGGCGTGCGCACCAGCGGGCGGTGGTGAACTCGCGGCGGCGCTTGTCCACGGCCTTGCGGACGACGGCCTCCTCCTCGGGGAAGAGGTCGGCGCCGGGCGGGTCCACGAAGGTGTCGACGGCCGTCACGGCGCCGGGAAGGATGGACTCGATCATGGCTTCCTCCGCGCCGGAGAAACGGTTCCGGAGTCAGCGGTGGCCGACCTGACGCCCTCGGGCGGCAGTGCACGGGCACGGCTGGCATTGGTCACGCTTCAACAGTATCGACGCTGGTAGCCGTAGGGAACGAACGCTGCGGCTTTCACGGGCCGCGCTCGCGCAGCTAAGGGATCGCCCTTCCCGGCTAGGGGCCCGGGCAGTCGGTGGGCGTCCGATCGCGGGCCGCCGCCCCGGCGCCGACGCCCAGGCTGCGACCCGCGATCCGTCCCGCGTCATTCCGCGATCTTGGTCCGCGCGGTCCAGGTGAACAACAGCGGGGAGCCGTCGCCGAAGCGGCGCTCGAAGTGCTCGTAACCGGCCAGGTAGGGCACTTTGATCTTTCCGTAGACCAGCTGCTCGACGCTGGCCACCACCGTGCGGGGGATGTCGGCAGGTCCACCCTGGAGGAACACCAGCACGGGCTCGGACGGTGCCAGGGCCGGCGGGTCGAGTGTCAGGTACTGAGGCATCGGATCGGTCCTCTCTGCCACGGAGCCTCGTCGCTCCGAATTCAGCATGGGCGCGTCTCCGGCGCCGACACAGACCCCTAGCACCCCGATGCCAGGGCGGGGAGGGCGTCACCTCTTCAGGCCGTGCTCGATCGCCTCGATGATGCGGGGCCGCAGCTCGGCGGTGCTGACGATGGCGTCGACCGAGCCGACCTGGACGGCTCGCTGGATGCTGTGCACCCGGTCGAACTCCGCGGCCACCTCGCCCAGCTTCTCCGCGCGGACCGACGAGCGCACCTCGGCGAGCAGGGCGTTGAGGGCCGCCCGTTCCGCGCCGGTCGCGCCCGCGACCTGCGCGTGCAGCTCGGCGACGCGTGGGTCCTTCGCGGTGCGGTTGGTGACCTCGCCGGAAAAGACGACGGCCGCGGCCGGGGCGCCGCCGAGCACCGAGGCGAACGAGCCCTCCAGCGCGAGCACGGACATGTTCGGGTTGAGGGCCTTGGAGAAGACCACGAACGCGCCGCCGTGGTAGCGGGAGATCACCGTGAAGACGATCGGGCCCTCGAAGTTGACGATCGCCCGACCGATCTCGGCGCCGTACTCCAACTGGAGGTTGCGCATCGACTCGGGGGAGCCGTCGAAGCCGGACAGGTTAGCCAGCACGACGAGCGGGCGGTTGCCGGAGGCCGCGTTGATCGCCCGTGCCGTCTTCTTCGACGAGCGGGGGAACAGGGTGCCCGCCGTGTAGGTGTCCGGCCCGTCGGTGGGCGGGAACCCGCGCCGGGGGACCGGGCGCGACTCGATGCCGATCAGGCAGACGGGATAGCCACCGACGTGGGCGTCCTGGACCACCGACGTGTCGGCGTCGGCCATCCCGGCCCAGCGTTCGAGGACGGGGTGATCCTGGTCGGACAGGGCGCGCATGACCGTACGGATGTCGAAGGCCTTCTTGCGGTCCGGGTTGTGGCTCGCCGAGAAGATCTGCCCGACGGTGGTGAAGTCGCTGCCGTCGACGAGGTGCGGGTAGTCGGAGACGTCCCGGTCGACCGGGTCATCGGTGTCGGCCCGCCGCGGCCCGGTCTCCCCGGGTACGACGTAGGTGTGGTCGTAATGGGCCATGAGCACGTCCCGTGCCGCCGGCAGGCTGGGTGCCCAGTACTGCGCCTGCCCGTTCGGACCCATGACCCGGTCGTAGCCGCCGATGCCGAAGTTGTCCTCGGCCGACACGCCACCGGAGAAGTCCAGCGAGTGCTTGCCGGTGAGCACCATCGCCGAGTCCGGGGTCATCACCAGGATGCCCCTGGTGTGCATGAGCATGGTGGCTTCGGCGTTCCAGTACGGCTGGGCGCCGACGTTGATGCCGGCCACCACGATGTTGATCTCACCGCCGGCCTGGGTGAACGTCACGACGCGCTTGAGCGCCGCGGCGACCCAGTCCATGTTCTCGGTTCCGGAACTCATCGAGATGCGGGCGCCCGCCGACAGGGCGAACCACTCCAGGGGCACCCGCATGGTTTCGGCCAGGTCGAGGGCGGCGATGACGCGGGCGCACTCCGGCTCGGACAGGGCGCCCAGCGCCTTGGTCGGGTCGCCGAGCAGCACCACGCGGGTGACGCCCTCCGGGTAGCGCTCGGTCGGGGTGGTCACCACGCCGGCCACGATGGCCGCCGAGTTCTTCCCCTTCGGCCGTTCGACGGGTACGAGCGTCCCGGACGGGTCGAGGTCGTACTCGGTGAAGCGGCCCAGCAGCCCGGTCAGTTCGTACGGGTAGGTGGTGCCCCGACGTGCGGCACGCAGCACCTTCTGCCGGTAGTCGTCGAGCGGTCGCACCGGCTCGGTGGACGGCGCGCCCACGTTGAGGTGAGCGCCGTTGCCCGGGTCCAGGGTGATCGTCACCGCCACGTCCCCGGCCGAGTGCGGCTGCCGGGCGATGAACTGCACCTCTTCCAGCCCGGCCCCGGTCGAGGTGGGCAGGATCCGCTGGACCAGCGCGTTCAGCTCGTCGAGCGACAGGTTGGTGGGCGGCCAGACGTACATCAGGATCCGGTTGGTGTCGAACCGCTTGTCCTGCGGCCGCCGCGCCTGGATGTCGCGGATCGCGTCCAGGGCCAGGGTGGTGGCCTCCTCCAGGGCGGGCAGCGCGACCAGGCGTCCGTCGGTCTCCCGCAGCGGGGTCAGGTCGCGGACCTGGCCCATGGCGATGAGCCGTTCGTCGGCGGGGTTGCTGCGCGCCACGGCCTTGAAGAGGTAGATCTCCTCGTCGGCCGAGGGCAGCCGGGTCAGGTCGAACTCGCGCAGCCGCTCCAGTTGCAGGCGCTGGGCGATCTGCGGGTGCAGCCCACGGATCAGCCGGTCCTCGGTGAAGCCGGCCTCGCCGGGTCGGAAGGTGAAGTAGTGGTGCATGACCGCGCCGTTGGAGCTGGCGACGGTCGCGGTGACCCGCTGGACGGTCGACGGCAGCGGGTGTGCCGCGAACAGCTCAGCGAGGCGTACCGCGACGGCGTCGTCGTCGGGTTGGTCCTGCACCGCGACGTACAGGTCGGCGACCAGTGGGGCCGGGGCGTCGGCGGCCAGCTCGGCGAGCGCGGTGAGGGTGTCGGGAAGACGGGCGATGTCGGTGGCGCCCGCCACGATGTGGGTCGTGCCGTGCTCGGCGGTGAGGAGCCCGCCCCGCGCGGTCACCGCGGTCAGGCCACGGTTGCCGTAGTAGCGGCGGGTGAGCACCTCCAGCAGCGGGCCGTGCTCGGTGTGGCCGGGGCGTCGGATGCGCTGACCGATGATCCGCACGAGGGGTTGTCGACAGGAGACCATGCGTTGGATGCGGTCGGCCCGGTCCGGGGCGTCCGGGTGCTCATCGAGGTGGCGCAGGTCGGCACGGACCTCGGCATAGACCTCGGCGCGGGTGCGGCGCAGCAGGGGCTGGGCGTACCAGCGGAAGACCAGACCACGTGCCAGGTCGGCGATCACCGGGAAGCGGACCTGGGTCGCCTCGATCAGGCGCTCGAGGACGACACCGGCGGGTTCACGCAGGTCGCCGACGGGTGCGGGCCCGGCGAGCAGTTGGCGCAGCACCTCGGAGACGACCGGCGTCGCGGCGGCCATCCGTTGCTGGGCCAGGAAGATCCGGAAGACGGCGTCCTCCAGTTCCGGTGTGCGGTCCAGCCCGGTCACGCCGTAGTGGGCGAGGACCCGTTCCAGGCGTGCCACGAACCCGGGGGAGACGCCGGCCCGTTCGGCGTCGAGGCTCTGCAGGTAGCTGTGGAAGAACTCGCGCGGGGTGTGCACGGCGCTGCCCGGCTGGGCGTCGGCGGTCCGACGCGGCTTGTTGCGGGCCAGCTCCGCCAGGTTCGCGAAGATCGTCAGAAGGTCGAGGTGACCGGCCGGCGCCCCGGTACGCACGGCTGGGCAACGCCCGATCTCGCCCGGGGCGACGTCGTAGCCGAGCAGCAGCGCGCGCAGATCGTCCAGGACCTGCTCCGCCGACGGCCCGGCCGGTGCCGCCGGCAGGTCGATCTCGACGACCTCGGCCGAAGTGGTCCTCTCCTCGGTGGTGGTGTCGGCCAGTGGTTCGAGGCGCATCAGGGGGGTGCCCGTCTCGACCTGGCTGCCGACGGCGACGGGGCACTCGCGCACGCGGGCCTTGAACGGGGCCCGGAGCACGTTTTCCATCTTCATGCTCTCCAGCACCAGGATCGGCGCGCCGGCCTCGACCTCGTCACCGACGGTCAGGGGAGTCGCGACGACGAGGGCCGGCGCGGGGGAGCGGACCACGCCGCCCTCGTCTCTGCTGACCCGGTGGGTGACGCCGTCGACCTCGATCGTGTGGATCGGCCCGTGGGTGGCGGTCACCAACCGGAAGCGGTTGCCGTTGACCAGCATCTGCCCGCGGTGCTCGTCGAACCGTTCCATCTGCACGTCGACGCGGTGGACGTCCCCGCCGGCCGACAGGCCGATGCGGAAACACCTGCGGCTCACGCGGGACACCGCCACCCGGTAGGCGACGCCGCGCAATTTCAGGTCGAGCGGGCGGCCGGTCTCGTGGCGCACCTGCGGGCGGCCGCCGTGCGCGGTGGTGAACAGGCGCTGCCGGCTGACCTCCTCCTCGTCCTGGTAGGCCTCGATGGCGGCCGCGGCGAGGGCGATCGCGGAGTGGCGGTGGGTGACGAGGCGGCCCTCGGAGCGGACGCGGTCGATCCAGCCGGTGTCGGCGGAGCCGTCGATCACCTCGGACTGGTCGAGCAGGTCCAGCACGAAGCTCTTGTTGGTGGCGCCACCCTCGATGATGACGGTGGTCTCGGCCATGGCGCGACGCAGACGGCCGAGCGCTTCGTCACGGTCCCGGCCGTACGCGATGATCTTGGCGATCATCGAGTCGAAGGCCGCCGGGATGCTGTCGCCCTCACTGACACCGGTGTCGACCCGGATGCCCGGGCCGGCCGGCAGCGCGAGCCGGACGATCCGGCCGGGGGAGGGCGCGAAGTCGCGGTCCGGGTCCTCGGCGTTGAGCCGGGCCTCGACCGCGTGACCCGCCTCCACCGGTGCCGGACCGTCGAGCCGGCCACCGCCGGCCACGTGCAGTTGGAGTTTGACCAGGTCGGTGCCGGTGGTGATCTCGGTGATCGGGTGCTCGACCTGGAGCCGCGTGTTGACCTCCAGGAAGGCGAACAGCTTCTGGGCCGGGTGGTACAGGAACTCCACAGTGCCGGCACCCCGGTAGCCGACCGCCAGTGCGAGCCGCACCGCAGCGGCCTTCACCTCGGCGACCTGTTCCGCCGCCAGCACCGGCGACGCGGACTCCTCGATGATCTTCTGGTTGCGCCGTTGCACCGAGCAGTCCCGCACCCCGAGCGCCCAGGCGCCACCCTGCCCGTCGGCGATCATCTGCACCTCGACGTGCCGGGCGCCGGTCACCAGGCGTTCCAGGAAGACCACGCCGGAGCCGAAGGCCCGCAACGCCTCCTGGCTGGTGCGCTCATAGGCGTCGGTGAGGTCCACCGGCGAGTCGACCCGCCGGATGCCACGCCCACCACCGCCGGCGGTCGCCTTGAGCATCAACGGGTAGCCGATCTGGTCGCCCGCGCGAAGAGCGTCCTGGAGGGTCGCCACCTCGCCCCGGCTCCACGGGGCGACCGGGACGCCGACCTCCTCGGCGATCAGCTTCGAGCCGATCTTGTCGCCGAGCTTGCGCATCGCCTCCGCGCTCGGCCCCACGAACGTGACCCCGATCCGCTCGCACAGCTCGGCGAACGCCGGGTCCTCCGCGACGAATCCCCAGCCGACCCAGGCCGCGTCGGCGCCGGTCTCGACCAGGGCGCGTTCCAGCAGCTCGTGGTTGAGGTACGGGCGGGTGGCCGCGGCACCCAGCGGATACGTCAGGTCGGCCGCCCGGACGAACGTCGCGGTACGGTCCTCGTCGGTGAACAGGGCGACCGTCTCGACGTGGTCACCCGACTCCGCCGACAGGTCCCGTACGGCATGGATCAGCCGCATCGCGGCTTCTCCCCGATTGATGATCGCGATACGCCTGAACACCGGTCGACCCCTCCCCCGACGCCTGACGCTTCGACAGACGACGATTCTCAAGTGACCCGCGCGCGCATCGCGGTACGGGCACGGCCGGACCGTAACGCGCCCGTGGGAGCAGCCGACACCCCTAGCTTGGCCTGGGACGCGAGCCCGCCCAGGGTGGCGGCGCCGGGACGACAGGGGTCACCGGTCGCGCTCACCGTCCACCGCGGACCCCGGTGCCACTCGGTTCGGCCGTCGGAGTCACCCGGGGGGCTCTGGACCCGGTGCGACCCATCATCTCCCGGTACGCCCCGGCGATCCCGGCCAGGCCGCGGCCCAACTCGGTGCCGCGCAACCCGGCGTAGCCGACGACCAGTGCCGGCGGTCGGTCGTCGGCGCGCAGGGCGTAGAAGCGGCCGCCACGGACCAGGACCGAGCGGCGTCGGGCGGCCTGCACCAGCGCCTCCTCGGCGCACCAGGTGGGCAGTTCCAGGTACGCCTGCAACCCGCCGTGCCCGTTGCGCAGGGTGGTGCCGGGCAGCTCGCGGGCGACGAACTGGTGGACCACCTGACGGCGTTTCTGGATGTCGGCGGTGAGTCGCCGCAGGTGCCGGTCGAACGCCCCGGTGTCGATGAGCCGGGCGAAGGCGAGCTGCTCCAGGCTGGAGCAGCCGAGGTCCCAGCCGGCGCGCAGGCGCTCGATCGGCGCGGTCAGTGTGGCCGGGGTGGCCAGCCAACCGAGGCGGAGCGCCGGGGCGAGCACCTTGCTGGCGCTGCCGGCGTAGATCACCCGGTCCGGGGCGAGGCTCTGCAACGCCGGCATCCGCTGCGCCGGGGCGACGAAGGCGGCGTCGAAGTCGTCCTCGACGATGTAGCCGTCGACCGCCTCGGCCCAGGCGACGAGCTGCTCCCGGCGCTGCGCGCTGAGCGTGGCCCCGGTCGGGAACTGGCTGGCCGGGGTGACGAGCACGGCGCGGACCCCGCTCGCGGCCAGGGCGTCGACCCGGATGCCGTCGGCGTCCACCGGTAGGCCCACCGGACGCAGGCCGGCGTCGGCGATGAACTCCCACTCGCCCGGGTGACCCGGGTCCTCCACGCCGACCGTGTCGTGGCCCCGGTCGCGCAGCTCCCGGCACAGCAGCGCGAGGCCCTGGGCGAAGCCGGACGTGATCATGAGGTGGTCGGGTCTGGTACGCACGCCGCGCACTCGGCCGAGGTAGCCGGCGAGGGTGTGCCGGACGACCGGCAGGCCGGACGGTGGGGCGTATCCCAGCTCGCGGAGGCCGGCTGAGGTGACCACAGCGCTGACCGCCCGGATCCAGTCCTGCCCGGGGAAGGTGGAGGCGTGCAGGCCGCCGGTGCGCAGGTCCCGGAGTGCCGCCGTCGGTGCGCGGTCGCCCGGAGTGAGCGCCGAGCCGATCTCGTCGCGTGCCGCCGCCGCCACCGAGGTGCCCGAGCCGTGTTGGGAGACGAAGTAGCCCTCGGCGCAGAGCTGCTCGTACGCCTCGACGACCACACTGCGGGACACCCCGAGGTCGGCGGCGAGCTGGCGGCTCGACGGCAGGCGGGTGCCGGGACGCAGCACGCCCTCCTCGATCTGCGTACGAAATGCGTTACGGAGCTGCACTGCCAGCGTTTCGCGCGACTGACCATCTATTGACAGGTTTAGATTCAACAACAAGTGGTCCGCTCCGGCGTAGTCGAAGTGGTATGGACAGCGCGATCTGTACTTGAGGAAAGTGTTGTCCGGACGCGCAACCGTCCAGCGACCGGCGAATCAGGGCGTACGTTCCGAGTTGTCCAATATGGACCTCACTAACGTCCCTGGTGCCGGCGCGGGGCCGGTCGTGCGAGTCCTTTTGTGCGGGGGGAAAGTCCGATCTGCCGTGTCACGCGGCGGGGTCAGCGCCAACGGTGGCGCCGAAATCGGGCTGCTCAGAGGGGGTTTCGCAGTGTCCTCATTGTCAACCAAGACCGCCACGTGGCCCATTCGATCGCATTCTGTGGCGATGCGGCCTACGCCACTGGCCAACTCAATTCCAATAGAGGTGACATCCGTCACACTGTCGGCAATCAATCCATTGTCGCTCTACACGGCACTCTCCGAATGTCGTCCGCACGACGATCTGTATCTCTTCGAAAGCCTAGACGGCCCGGCTCAGGACCGCTATGCGGCGGCAGTCGGCTGGGACACTCTCGCCGAGTTGCGGTTCATCGCCGACCGGCTTGAGGTGATCTGCGACGGTCCGCTCGGCGACGCCCTGTCCGCCGTGCTCACGGCGGTCCTGGGCGAGCCGGCCCGGCACCGCGCGCCGGAGCGGGTCTGGTCGGTTTCCGGGCCACCCGAGGTCTGGGCGGCGGTCCGGGCCGTGCAGCGGGCCTTCGCGGTGCGGACCACCGCCCCCGCCGACAGCTTCGCCTTCGGCTTCCTCACCACCCTGGCGTACGAGGCCGCGCGGGACATGGACGAGCTCTCCGTCGACCGGGTGGTCGACGACATCCCACGCTGCACCCTCGTGCTGTTCCGGCACACCGTCTGGTGGGACCTGCGCGCCGGCACCCAGCGGCAGCTCACCGCCAGCGGCCCGCACCTGCCGCCCGACAGCGGCGCTCCCCGGCTGTCGGAGCTGCTCGCCGGGCTTCCCGACGATCACGCGGCGGTGCCGGTCGCCCCACCGCCCACCCTGGTGCGGGACACCGTCGACGAGGAGACGTTCGCCGCCCGGGTCAAGCAGTGCCTGCGGCACATCGAGGTGGGGGACAGCTACCAGATCCAGATCGGCCACCGGATCGACGTGGAGACGGCTCTCACCCCGCTGGAGGTCTACCGGCGGCTGCGGCACCGCAACCCATCGCCGTACATGTACCTGACGCCCTGGGCCGGCGGGACCGTCATCGGGGCGAGCCCCGAGCTGTTCCTCCGCGTCGATGAGGGCCGGCTTTCCATGCGCCCGATCGCGGGCACCGCCGCCCGCAGCGCCGACCCGGAGACCGACCGCCGGCTGGTGGCCGAGCTGACGGCCAGCGAGAAGGAGCGGGCCGAGCACGTCATGCTTGTCGACCTCTGCCGCAACGACATTGGTCGGGTCTGCGTGCCGGGCACGCTCAGCGTGGACGCGATGTTCGACGTCGAGCCGTTCGCGTACGTGCACCACCTGGTGTCCACCGTCTCCGGGCAGCTCGCCGACGACGCCGACGTCTGGGCGGCGATCTGCGCTGCCTTCCCGGCCGGCACCATGACCGGCGCGCCGAAGCTGCGCTCCATGGAGATCATCGACGGGTTGGAGGACGAGCCCCGGGGCGTCTACGCCGGCTCGATCGGTCTCGTCGACGTACGCGGGTACGCGGTGCTGGCGCTCTGCATCCGCACCGCCGTGCACGACGGTCGCCGCTACCGCACCCAGGCCTCCGCCGGGGTCGTGGCCGACTCCACACCCGGGGCGGAGTGGCGGGAGACGCTGGCCAAGATGAGCGCCACCTTCTGGGCCCTGACCGGCACGGAGCTGCTGCCGTGAAGGTCCTGCTCGTCGACGCGTACGACAGTTTCACCCACATCATCGACCAGTACCTGCGGACCCTCGGCGCGCGGACCGTGGTGGTCCGTTCCCGGTCGCGGTCCACCGAGCAGCTCGCCGCCCTGCGGCCGGACGCGGTGGTGCTCGGCCCCGGGCCGGGGCACCCCGCCGAGTCCGGGCACGTGGAGCTGGTGCACGCCTTCGCCGGCCAGGTGCCGCTGCTCGGCGTCTGCCTCGGCCATCAGGCGATCGGCCTCGCGTACGGGGGAACGGTCACCGTCGCCCGGCACTTGATGCACGGCAAGACGAGCGTGGTCGCCCACGACGGCCGAGGTGTCTTCGCCGGCGCGCCCGCCCCGCTCACCGTCACCCGCTACCACTCGCTGATCGTCGCGGACCCGGCCCCGCCGGCCCTGGAGATCACCGCGCGCTCGTCCGACGACGGCTACGTGATGGGGGTACGACACCTGACCCTGCCGGTGGAGGGGGTGCAGTTCCACCCGGAGAGCGTGCTCACCGAGGACGGGCTGCGCCTGTTCGACAACTTCCTGGGCCGCGCATCGGGGGCACTGCCGGCAGCCGGCGCCGGGGCGGTGGGGTCGCCATGACCGACCAGTCAGCCCCGCTCGCCGTGGTCACCGGCGCGGCGGGCGGCATCGGCCGGGCCGTGACCGTCGCGCTGACCGGGTCCGGGCACCGGGTGCTCGGCGTCGACGTCGACCCGGCCGGTGACCCGGCGGCGTACGCCTCGCTGGTCGCCGACGTGGCAGTGCCGGAGCAGGTGGAGCAGCTCTTCGCACGGATCCACGGGCGGTACGGCCAGCCCACGGTGCTGGTGAACAACGCCGGCGTCTACCACGCCCGGGACTTCCTCGACTACGACCCGAAGACGTACGCGCAGGTGCTCGACGTCAACCTGGGCGCCGCGTTCTTCTGCACCCAGGCGTTCGCCCGTGGCCTGGTCGACGCCGGCCGGCCCGGCACTGTGGTCAACGTGGCCTCGATCAGCGGGCAGTCCGGCAGCCCGGACGCGGCGTACGGGGCGTCGAAGGGTGCGTGCATCGCGTTGACCCGCAGCCTCGGCCGGGCGCTCGCCGAGCACCGCATCCGGGTCAACGCGGTCGCTCCCGGCCTGGTCGACACCCCGATGGCCGCCCGGATCCCGGTCGAGCGCCGGGACGACTACCGGGCCCGGATTCCGGTCGGCCGGTTCGGCTCGCCGGCCGAGATCGCCGCGGCCGTCGCCTGGCTGGCCGGCCCGGAGAGCAGCTACGTCACCGCCTCGGTTCTGGACGTCAACGGTGGCCTGCACTGACCTGCGCCACGGCCGGCGGCGACAGCACCGCAGCCGGCTCACCCCTGGAGAGGATCCGACCATGTGGCTTCCGACCACCGGCCCGGCGGCGGACTTCGCCGCCGACTACCTGGCCCTGCACCAGGCCTTCTACGACCGCACCCTCGACACCGCCGACCTGGAGGCCTGGCGGGCACGACAGCTGCGCACGGTGCTCGACCAGGTGTCCACCGGCTCGCCGTTCTACGCCCGTCACCTGGCCGACGTCGACCTCGCCACGATCACCCCGGCGACCCTCGACCGGCTGCCCTTCACCACGAAGACGCACCTGCGCCAGGAGATGCTCGACGTGCTCAGCCGGCCGCTGTCCGAGGGCGTCTTCTTCTACGAGACGACAGGCACGACCGGCCGGGCGACCCCGTGTCCCCGCGACGGCCGGGAGGTGGTGGCCAGCAACGCGCACGTCACCGAGTCCTGGGCGTCGATCTTCCGGCACCACTTCGGCGACCGCGCGCCCCGGATCGGGTTGATGGGGCCGACCGAGGTGCACTCCTTCGGCGACACCCTCGGTGACGTCGCGCGCAACGTCGGCTCGCTGAACGCGAAGATCTGGCCGTACTCGCCGGTGATCGGGTTCGCCAAGGCGTTGCAGCTCATGAAGGATCTTGAGCTGGAGGTCATCTGCTGCACGCCGGGCGTGGCCATGATGCTCGCCAAGGCGGCCGAACACTACGGCTACCGGCTGCGCGAGGACTTCGCCGTCAAGCTGCTCTTCGTCACCGGCGAGATGTGCACCCCGGCGCTGGCCCGCAACCTGGAGTCCGTCTGGGGCGCGGACGTCTACAACATCCTGTACGGCTCGCAGGAGGCGTTCGTCATCGCCACCGCCTGCCGCAACAAGCGGATGCACCTCTCCCAGACCAACTACCTCATCGAGGTGGTGGACCCGGAGACCGGCGTGTCGCACGGCTCGCGCGGCACCGGGGAACTCACCGTCACCATGCTGATCGACGGGGTGAAGCCGCTGGTCCGTTACCGCACGGGCGACGCGGTGATCATCGAGTCGTCGGACTGCGACTGCGAGATGGCCGGCGACCTGGTGCAGATCGTGGGCCGCACCCTGGACCGGATCGAGCTGGGCGGTCGACGTTTCACCGCCGGGCAGATCGAGATGGCCGTCCTGACCGGGGTCGTCGGCTCGGGCGGATACCAGGTGGTGATCGACCACGACCCGAGCGGCGGCGACCGGCTGACGGTCCGCCTGGAACTGCTCAAGGACCTCGTCGACGACCCCGGCGGGATCGCCGACGGCGTCCGGCAGCGGGCCGCCGCCGCGCTCGGCGTACCGGTCGAGGTGGAGCTGACCGACGGGCTCGACCCGATCACGAGCACCGGCGCCTTCGTGAGTTGGAAGGCCGCCCGGATCGTCGACCGGCGTGTCGAGGTCGACCACGAGACCCGGGTGGCGCAGCGGATGGCGGGCAACCGTGGCTACACCACCTGAGACGGCCGCGGACGAGTGGGTGCCGGCGCTGCCCGGCCCGCTCGCCGAGGCGTACGGGCGGCGCTGGCGCGCCGTGGTGGACCGGTGGGCGAGCCGGCCCGGCACGACGTTGGCCACCCTGGGCCCGCCCGGGACGTCCAGCCACCTGACGGCGGCCTTCCTCGCCGAGCGGCACGGGCTGCGCGTCGAGCTGTCCGACACCTTCGACGCGGTGCTCGCGGCGCTTGTGGACCGCCGGGTCGACCAGGCCCTCGTGCCGAGCGCGTACCAGGGGCTCACCCGCTTCCACTGGCACCGCGACCTGCGGCTGGACGCGTACTTCGCGCAGGCCACCCCGGAGTACGGCATCGCGGCCGACCCGGACCGCGAGCCGCCCGCCGGTCAGCTCGCGGTGGCCGCCCTCTGGGAGGTCCGGCGGCTCTTCACCGACCTCGCGCCACCCGCCCTGCGGGACCGCCCGATGCGGTGGGTCGACGCCGACTCCACCCAGCACGCCGCGGAGATCCTCGCCGCCGGCGGCGCCGACCTGGCGGTGACCAACGCGCCCGGGGTCCACCGCCACGCGTTGCGGTGGGTGGCCCGCCGCCCGGGCGCCGAGATCGTGTGGACCCTGTTCGGCCGCTGCTAGAGCCACCGTCGGCTCTCCTGCCCCGACACCGAGAGAACCGGAGTGATCGTCGTGTCCCGACGTACGTTGCTGCACCGCGCCACGGTCCAGGAAGGACTGGGGGTGGCGTCCCGCCCGCACCACAGCGTGCTGCTCGACGGCGAGCGGATCGTCGCGGTGCTGCCCGAGGCGCAGGCCCCACTGCATGACCCGGACGTGGACGTCCTCGACCTCGACGGCCGGACGGTCATGCCGGGCATGACGCTGGGCCACACCCACATCGCGTACCTGAACGTGCTCGACGGTCGGGAGATGCTCTTCAAGTACACGATCCCGGAGGTCACCCTCGGCGCCGCCGCCAACGCGGCCGACATGCTCCGGCTGGGCTACACCGCCTTCGTCGGTGCGGGCTCGGTGGCCGGCATCGACATGGCCCTGCGCCGGGCGATCGACGCCGGCCGGCTGCCCGGCCCGCGGATCACCCCGTGCAGCCGGGACCTGATGGTGTCCGGCCCGCCGGAGCGCCGCAACCCGGGGGTCAAGCAACGCATCCCGAGCGACCTGATGCGGCTGGCCGACACCCCGGAAGAGCTGATCGAGTACGTCGACACCGAGGTCGCCCAGGGCGCGGAGATCATCAAGGTCTTCTCCACCGGGGACGACACCTTCCCCAACGGTCGATCGCACGAGCTGCTCTTCACCGCCGAGGAGCTGGTGATCGCGGCCCGGGCGGCGCACCGGCGGGGAGTCCGGATCCGGGCGCACTCGCGGGGGCTGGCCGGTATCCGCAACGCCATCGCCGCCGGGGTCGACGTGATCGACCACGCCACGTACGCCGACGACGCGGCCCTGGAGGCGATCGCCGAGCGGGGCATCTTCGTGGTGCCGAGCCTGCATCAGCCGCACCGGCTGCTCACCACCGGCACCCGGTACGGCAAGACCCCGGAATACCTGGAGACCCTCGAATTCCAGGCCGAGGTGGAGAACACCCTGCGCATCCTGCCGCTGATGGTGCAGATGGGCATCCCGATCGTGGCCGGCGACGACTTCGGCTTCGCGTGGACCCCGCACGGCCGCTACGCCGAGGAGCTGGAGACGTACGTGACGATGGCCGGCATTCCCGCCCCGGTGGTGCTGACCTGGGCCACCGCCAACGGCGCACGGCTGGCGGGTCGGGGCGACGACGCGGGCACGGTGCAGCCGGGGCGGCTGGCCGACCTGGTGGTCACCGACGGGGACCCGGCCGAGGACATCACGGTGCTGGGCCGGCCGGAGGCGATCGAGTTGGTGCTGCTGGGCGGCCGGGTGGTCGCCGGGGACGCCACCCGTTACCGCGTCGGGCAGCGGGCGGGAGTGGCGTGATGCGCCGGAGCGTGCCGGTCGTCCCGCTGCTCGCCGTGGGCGCCTTCGCCATCGGCACCGACACCTTCGTCGTCGCCGGTGTGCTCCCCGAGGTGGCCCGTACGCTGCAGGTCAGCGTCGCCTCCGCCGGCTGGGTGAGCACCGTCTTCGCCCTGGCGTACGCGGTCGCCGCTCCGGTGCTCGGCGCCCTGACCGGTCGGCTGGAGCGGCGTACCGTGCTGGTGGTCTCGCTGGTCGGGTTCACAGTGGGCAACGTCGCCTCCGCGCTGGCGCCCGACCTGCCGCTGCTGCTGCTGGCCCGGGTCCTCACGGCGGTCAGCGCCGCCCTCTACATCCCCGCCGCCACCGCGTCGGCGGCCACGCTGGCCCCGCCCGAGCGGCGCGGCCGGGCCATGGCCGTCGTGCTCGGCGGCCTCTCCGCGGCAACCGTGGCCGGGGTGCCGTTCGGCACCTGGCTCGCCGCCGACCTTCAGTGGCGCGCCACCTTCTGGCTGCTCGCCGCCATCGGTGCCGCCTGCGCGGTCGCGGTGACCGTCGGCCTACCGGCGCTGACCCTGCCGCCCGGCCCGTCGCTGGCCGCCCGGCTCGCCCCGGCACGCGACCGTCGGGTCGGGCTGGCGGTGCTCACCACCGCACTCTTCATGACCGGCGGCTACCTCGCGCTGACGTACGTCGGGGCGCTGCTCGCGCCGGCCACCGACGGCGACGGAACCCTGCTCGCGGTGCTGCTGCTGGTCTTCGGTGTGCCGGCGGTCGCCGGCACCGTGCTCGGCGGACGGGCCACCGACCGGTGGGGTGGCGTGCCGGTGCTGCTCGTCTCGGTCACCGGGCTCGCCCTGGTCCTGGTCACACTGCCGTGGACCCGGCAGGCGCTGCTGCCGGCCGCGCTGGCCATGGCGGCGTGGGGCATCACGGCGATGGCCACCCAGCCGGCCCAGCAACACCGGCTCTTCACTGTCGCGCCCAGCTCCGGGCCGCTGCTGCTCTCCCTCAACTCGTCGGCCACGTTCGTGGGCATCGCCGTCGGCGGCTTCCTCGGCAACCGGCTGCTGCGACACGGCGGCACGGACGCCCTCGACCTGCTCGGACCGGTCGGCGCGGCACTCTGCGTGCTGGCGCTGGGCACCACGCTGCTCGGTGCCCGGGCCCATGCCGGCCGTCGCGACGACCAGCCTCCGACCGCCGGATTGGCCTCACCGGATCACCTTGGATTGGCCACACCCGGTGGTCGCCGCGCTGCGTACGGTCGGACCGACAATCGGACCCGAACCACGCGAGGATCACGATGACCCAGCTCAGCGACGGTGTGGACACCCTCACCGTGCGCATCGACGACCGGGTGTTGACCGCAGTGCCGGACTACGTGCTCGGCGTGATCGCCATACCGGCGATCGAGGTCGCCCCGGCGCCTCCCGCCGTGTCGGCACTGCTGACCGCCGCCGAGGACGCGCTGCACGCGGCAGGCCTGGACAAGGCGGCGGTGGCGGAGCTGCCGGGCATCGCCGCGTGGCGGGAGGCGTACCGGGCGGTGGGGGTGAACCCCAACCGGTTCCCGTGCGCCGCCGAGTCGATCGCCCGGCGGGTCGCCAAGGGTGACCGGCTGCCCCGGATCAACGCCCTGGTCGACCTCTGCAACGCGGTGTCGCTCGGTGCGGCGCTGCCGGTGGCCTCGTGCGCTGTCGACGGCCTCGCCGACCTCGTCGTCCGGCCGGCCGACGGCACCGAAACCTACCTCCCGCTGGGCACGCCCGAGGCGCCGGAGCAGCCCGAGCCGGGCGAGGTCGTCTACGCCGACGCCGATGGGCGGGCCCACTCGCGCCGCTGGAACTGGCGGCAGGGCCACCTGGTCCGCACCGATCTGGGCCGGCACCGGCTGCTGCTCACCGTCGAGTCGGCCCACCCCGGAGGCCGGGCCGAGGTGACGGACGCGCTGGCCCGGCTCGCCGCCGCCCTCGACGAGCTGTCCGACGGCACGCGGCAGGAGGCGGTGCTCGACGGCGCGACGACCAGCGCCGTCCTGCGCACCGCGGGTCCGGTCGCCAGCGACAGTGGGAGCCGATCGTGAACCGCGCGATCCTGGTGATCTACCGACCGGCGGCAGGCCGGTACGCGGCCCAGTTCCGCAGCGTGGTCGCCGCCGCGACCGAGCTGGGCGTGGCGACCGTCGCGCTGCTGCCGACCGGGCAGCCGGCCGCCGAGGCCGCTGGTCTGCCCTGCTATCACGCCGACCTCGACGACTCCGAGGCTGTCCGCTCGGCGGTCACGACGATCCTCGCCGCGCACGCGGTGGAGCGCATCTTCCCGCTCTTCGAGGGCGACGTGCTCACCGCCGCGCGCTGCCGCCGAGACCACGGCATCGCAGGGCTCGACCCGGAGCAGGCGCTGGCCTTCCGGGACAAGAACGTGATGCACCGCCGGGCCGTCGAGCTGGGCGTGCCGGTGGCCCGCTCGTGCCGCCCCGAGACGGTGGGCGCGGTCGCCGAGTTCGCCGCCGAGGTGGGCTGGCCGGTGGTCATCAAGCCGTATGCGGGCTGGGCCTGCGGGGACACCCACCGGGTGGACTCCACCGAGGACCTGGCCCGGGTCTGGCCGCTGGTCGCCGACGACCGGCACGACTACCGGGCGGAGGAGTACGTCCGGGGCGCCGAATACCACGTCGACTCGCTGCTGCGCGACGGCGAGGTGGTCTTCGAGCAGCTGTCCCGCTACACGTACTCGGTGCTGGAGTTCCGCGACGAGCCCGGCGGCACTGTCTCCCGCAAGCACGACCTGACCCCGGCGGAGCGGCGCATCCTGACCGCCAGCGCCACGGTGCTGCGCGGCTTCGGGATGCGTACCGGTGTGGCGCACGTGGAGTTCTTCCTGCGCGACGACGGCGAGCTGGTGTTCGGCGAGGCGGCCGCCCGGGCAGGCGGTGGCTCGATCGTCCCCGCCATCCAGGCCGGGCGGGGCATCAACCTGGCGGGGGAGTGGTGCCGGCTGGAGCTGGACCCGGGGCACGTGCCGGCGACCACCCTCGGCCCGGAGATCGGCACCGAATACCTCTGCTCCGACCGGTACGGCCGGATCACCGCGATCACCACCGCCGAGGAGCTGCGGGCGCTCGACTCGGTGCTCGACGCGGACGTGTGGAAGACCGTCGGGGACGTGCTCGCCGTGCCGACCGCCTCCAACGACGTGCTCGGCTGGTACGTCTGCGAGGGCCGCGACTTCGACGACGTACGCGCCCGGTTCAAGGTCATCCGGGACGCCTTCGAGGTGCTCACCGAGCCGGCCGGTGATCCGTCATGTGGCTGAGCCGGTTCCGGGCCCTGCCGCGCCCTCTGCGGATGCTGGTCTACGCCTCGTTCATCAACCGGGCCGGGATGTTCGTCTTCCCGCTGCTCGCGGTCTACCTGGTGCAGAGCCGGCACCTCAGCACCGGCGAGGCGGGTGTGCTGATCTCCGTGGGCAGCACCGGCCTGCTCGCCGGCAGCCTGCTCAGCGGCCCGGTCTGCGCCCGGGCCGGTCGACGTGCCGCGCTGGTGTCGAGCCTGCTGCTCAACGCGGTCGGCTACCTGGGCCTCGCAGTGCTCGACGGTCCGACCTGGACGTACGCGGCACTGCTCTTCGTCGCGCTGGTCGGTATGGGGATGTTCGCCCCGGCGGCGAACACGCTGATCGCCGACCTGACCCAACCCGAACAGCGCCCCTTCGCGTACACGGTCAGCTATCTGGCCAACAATCTCGGCATGGGCGTCGGCCCGCTGCTCGGCGGGTTCGCGGCGGCCTACTCCTACCAGCTGATGTTCGCCGGGAACATCCTGCTCGGCCTGCTCGCGGCGGCCACCATCTGGCTCTTCGTACCGGCGGACACCCGGCGGGTGCCGACGGCCTCGCCGGCCGGCACCACCCGTCGGGCCAGCCTGCTGCGGGACATCGACGTGGCGGTGCTGGTGGTGGTCTCGATCTGTTTCGTCGCGCCGCTGATCGGCCTGGAATACACGCTGCCCCTCGCGGTCACCACAGTGCTGCACTCGTCGGTGGCGGTGGTCGGTGCCGTCTACACCATCAACAGCGTGGTCGTGGTCAGTGCCAGTCTGCTGATCGAGAAGCGGATGAAGGCGTACTCGACCCGGGCCCTGCTGATCACGGCGGGCCTGCTCTGGTCGACCGGGATGGCCATCCTGGTCTTCGCGTTCTCGCTGCCCGCCGTGCTGCTGTCGACAGTGGTCTGGACCCTCGGGGAGATCATCGCCTCGGTGGTGATTCCGACCTACATCGCCGACCACGTCCAGGAGCACCGGGTCGGCAGCTTCATGGCGCTGAACGGTTTCGTGCTCAGCTCCGCCCGGCTGGTCGTGCCGATGGGCCTCGGCTTCGTCTGGCAGGCCGGTGGGCACCGCCCCGTCCTCCTCCTGCTCCTGCTGACCCCGGTGGTCGGCGTGGTCGCGTTCGCAGTGCTGCGGATCCGACCGGCTGCCCGGCCCGTGCCGACGCCCGCCGAGCCGGCCACCGCCAGTTCCTGACACCCACCCCTGGAAGAGGCCATGACCGCGACGAAGTTCGTGCTGCCCGACAGTGACATCCCGACGACCTGGTACAACGTGGTCCCCGATCTGCCCAAGGGTCTGCCCCCGATGCTGCACCCCGGCACCCGGGAGCCGATCACGCCGGCGGACCTCGAACCGCTCTTCGCCCGCGGCATGATCGAGCAGGAATTCTCCACCGAACGGGAAGTGGACATCCCCGGGCCGGTGCTCGACATCTACCGGCAGTGGCGGCCCAGCCCGCTCGTGCGGGCCCGTCGCCTGGAGCAGGCGCTCGGCACGCCGGCCCGGATCTACTTCAAGTACGAGGGGGTCAGCCCCGCCGGCAGCCACAAACCGAACACCGCGGTCCCGCAGGCGTACTACAGCAAGCAGGACGGCGTGCAGCGGCTGACCACGGAGACCGGCGCCGGCCAGTGGGGCAGCTCGCTGTCGATGGCCTGCGCATACTTCGGCCTCGACTGCGAGGTCTTCATGGTGCGGGTCAGTTACGACCAGAAGCCGTACCGGCGGGGCCTGATGGAGACGTTCGGCGCGTCGGTCACCGCGAGCCCGAGCGACCGTACCGGGGCGGGCCGGGCGGCCCTCGCCGCCGACCCGGAGTCCAGTGGCAGCCTCGGCCTGGCCATCTCCGAGGCGGTGGAGGCGGCGATGCACAGCGGCGGCGCCGCCAAGTACGCCCTCGGTTCGGTGCTCAACCTGGTGCTGATGCACCAGACGATCATCGGCCAGGAGGCGCTGCTCCAGTTGGCGATGGCCGACGACTACCCGGACATCGTGATCGGCGCGGCCGGCGGTGGCTCCAACTTCGCCGGGTTGGCCCTGCCGATCCTGCGTCGGCAGTGGGGCGGCGGCCCGACGGTGCGGTTCATCGCGGCGGAGCCGGCCTCCTGCCCGTCTTTGACCCAGGGCAGTTACGACTACGACTTCGGCGACACCGCCGGGCTCACCCCGCTGACCAAGATGCACACCCTGGGCCACGACTTTCACCCGCCGGCGATCCACGCCGGCGGGCTGCGCTACCACGGCATGGCGCCGATCGTGAGCGCGCTACGGGAGATCGACCTGATCGAGGCGCGGGCGGTGCCGCAGACCGCGTGCTTCGAGGCGGGCGTGCTGTTCGCTCGCAGCGAGGGGATCGTGCCGGCGCCGGAGTCCACCCACGCGGTCCGGGTGGCGGTGGACGAGGCGATCCACTGCCGGGAGACGGGCGAGTCGAAGGCGATCGTCTTCTCCCTGTCCGGGCACGGCCACTTCGACATGCAGGCCTACATCGACTACTTCGCCGGAAAGCTGACGGACTGACCTCGCAGGGGGTGGGCGCCGTGCGGCGCTCACCCCCTGCCTCGCACCGGGGGTTAATGTGCACAGCGAAGCAGGGACCATCCTCGCCATCAACGGATCGGAACGGGTCGGCGGCAACACCGACCACGCCATCGCGTACGCGGGTCGGCTGATCGCCGAGCGCGGTGCGATCCTGCGCACCATCCAGCTACGTGAGCACCGGATCTCGCCGTGCAGCCCGTGCGGCGACTGCAACAGCCGTACAGTGCCCTGCCAGCTGGACGACGACGTCCCCGCCCTGGTGGAGCAGATGACCAACGCCGACGGGCTGATCTACGCGGCCCCGGTGCACGGCTTCGGCCTGGCCCACCTCATGCAGGTCTTCATCGAGCGTGCGGGCGTCGGCTACCTGCGGTTCACCCGTCCGCTGGCGGACAAGGTGGGCGGCATCATCGTCACCGGACGGCGCTACAGCGACTCCTCCGTACACAACCAGATCGTCAACAACCTGCTGCTCAACCGGATGATCCTGGTGGGCAGCGGGTTCCCCGTCCTGCTGCGCAACACCACCGGCACGCCCGGCCTGACCGACCCCGAGGGCATCGACGCGTTGGAGCGGATGGTGCACCGGATGCTCGACATGGTGCAGCTGCTCAAGCGACACCAGCGGGTCGACGGCGACCCGGTGCTTCCGCGCCGGGACCGCAACGAGCGCGTTCCGCGGCCCCGCCGCAACGAATCCGTCCAGACCAGAGGAGATATCGAGAATGTCCACTGAGCAGGTTGCCGCGCCGGTCGGCATCGACTTCCCGGCCACCGAGTGGGAGAGGTGGGACAAGCCGGGGGCCGAGGGGCGTGTCAAGATCTCGTACGTCGGTGGGCAGCGCCTGCGCCTGCTGGAACTGCCGCCCGGCTTCGACGAGCATCACTGGTGCCTGCGGGGGCACACCGGTTACGTCCTGCAGGGCGAGTTCACCATCCACTTCCGGGACCGGTCGGTGCCGTGCCGCCCCGGGATGGGCTTCGTCATCCCCGACGACGAGGAGCACCGGTCCCAGGGCAGCGACGCCGAGCCCACCGTCGTCTTCGTGGTCGACCAGGTTCCCCAACCGTGAGCGACCAGCACCGGATCACCGCGCCGGCCGGCTCCCCGCCGGCCGGCGCCGCCGACGGCCCGGCCCGGATCGCCGAGCTGCGCGGTGCCATCGACGGGCTCGACCAGCGGATCATCGCCCTGCTGGCCGAGCGCACCCGGGTGGTGCAGGAGCTGACCGCGCACAAGACGGACGAGGCGACCGTCCGGTCACCCGACCGGGTGCGGCAGGTGCTCGACCGGGTGCACGACCTGGCCAGCCGGCACGGCATGCCGCCCGAGGTGGCGGTCGGCACCTACCGTGCCCTCATCGACGAGCTGACCCGGATGCAGCTCGACATGCTGGCCGCCCGTCGTGCGGCGGCGCCGCTGGTGGACGAGCGATGAGCCGCCCGCCCGTCGACCTGCGGCACGCCCTGGCCACCCTCGACCCGCTCCCCGGCGAGCTGGTCCGGGTCGCCACGGAGCTGCCGGCCCGCTACGGCGTCTCCGCCCACTACGCGCGCTGGGCCGGCGCGCCCGCCGCCCCGCCCACCGGCGCCGGCCCGGCGGTGCTCTTCGACCGGGTACGCCCCGACCACGGCCCGACCCGGGCGGTGCTGATGGGCCTGTACGGCACCCGCAAACGCGCCGCCGGCCTGCTCGGCTGCACACCGGCCGAGTTGCCGCACCGGCTGCTCGACGCGGTCGCCGCGCCCCGCCCGCCGGTGCCCGCACCCGACCCGGCCCGCTGGCCTCGCGAGACGCTGCCGGTGGACCTGACCGCGCTGCCGGTGCCGGTGCTCACCGATGAGGACGCCGGGCCCTACCTGACCCTCGGCGCGGTGCTCGCCACCGACCCGGACACCGGGGTCCGCAACCTGTCCGTGCACCGGATGTGCGTGCAGGGTCCGGACACGCTGACCATCTGGATGGTGCCCGGACGGGACCTGGAGCTCGCGCACCAGGCCGCGCTGCGCCGGGGGAGCCCGTTGCCGGTGGCCATCCACCTCGGCCTGTGCCCGGCGGTGCTGCTCTCCTCCTGCTGCCCGACCTCACTGGTGCCACCGGACCTCGACGAGCTGGCGGTGGCCGGTGCTCTCGCCGGGCAGCCGGTGGAGCTGCTGCCCTGCCGCACTGTGGACACCGAGTTCATCGCGCACGCCGAGTACGTCATCGAGGGGGAGCTGCTGGCCGACCGGGCACCCGAGAGCCGGCACGGCACTGTCGCCACACCGGAGTTCCTCGGCTACCAGGGCCGGGCGCACCCCTCGTTGCCGTTGATCCGGGTCACCGGGATCACCGCCCGGGAGAGCCCGATCCTGCAGGCGGTGTCCGGCCCCGGGCACGAGCAGTCGGTGCTGCTCGGCTTCGGGATGGAGGCCGCGGTGCTGGACCTGTTGCGCCGCCGGGGCACGCCGGCGCTGGCCGCGCACTGTCACACCGCAGGTGGCGGTCAGCTCATGGTGGTGCTCCAGTGGCCGGCGAAGCGCGGCCCGGAGGACGACGCGGCGGTACGCGTCGCCGCCGAGGCCGTGCTGGAGCAGTTCCGGATGGCCAAGCTGGTGCTGTGCGTGGGCGACGACGTCGACATCGAGTCCGATCAGGACCTGTGGTGGGCGATGGTCACCCGCTTCCAGGCCGACCAGGACCTGCACGTGCTGCCGGACCGGGAGGGTTTCCCCCTCGACCCGAGCCAGCACACCGGCTACTCCCCGTCGCTCTCGGCCGACGGTCGGACGGCGAAGGCGGTCTTCGACTGCACAGTGCCGTACGCCCAGCGCGCCCGGTTCCAGCGGCCCCGGTTCACCGAGCCGTCACTTCCCGCACCGCGGCGGCCAGCAGCGCCACACCTTCGGTGATCCGGGCGGTGGGCAGCGCCGCGTACCCGATCAGGAAGGTCGGCTCGGCCGGCGACAGGGTGACGAAGTAGCCCGAGGCCGGGTAGATCCGGACGCCCCGCGCGGCGGCGGCGCGCACGATCGCCGCCTCGTCGGCGTCGGGCGCGCCGCCCAGGGTCACCAGCACGTGCAGTCCGGCCGCCGTGCCGGAGATCCGCACCCCCGCGCCGAAGTGTTCGTAGAGCGCCTCCAGCAGCCGGGCGCGTCGCTGCCGGTAGAGGCGGTCCATCCGGCCGATGTGCCGGGCGTACGCGCCGGAGGAGATGAACTCGGCCAGTGCCTCCTGGGTCAGCGTCGCGGTCAGCCGGTCGGTGATCCACTTGACGCCGAGGAAGGGTCGGACGAGGTGCGGCGGCAGCACCGCGTAGCCGATGCGCAGCGAGGGGAAGAGGGTCTTACTGAAGCTGCCGACGTAGACGACGTCCGCGTCCTGCGGGTCGGCGGCCAGCGACGGCAGCCGCTCCTCGGCGAAGGTGAACTCGTTGTGGTAGTCGTCCTCCAGCACCGTGGCCGCGTGTTCGCGGGCCCAGCGCAGCAGCGCTCGTCGCCGCCGCTCGGACATGATGAACCCGGTCGGAAACTGGTGCGACGGAGTGACGTAGATCAGGCGTACCCGGGCCGGGTCGAGGCCGTGCGCGCGGACCTGGGAATCGATGTCGTCGACCCGTAGGCCCTCCTCGTCGACAGCGACCGGCACCACAGCGGCCCGTGAGTAGCCGAAGATCTGCCGCAGCACCGTGTGGCTCGGGTCCTCGATGATCACCACGTCGTCGGGGCCGACGAGCAACCGGACCAGGATGTCCATGGCCTGGGTGGCGCCGCTGGTCACGACCGTGTGTTCACGCGGGGCGTCGAGTGCCCGGCTGCGCCGCAGCAGCGCGCTGATCTGGGCACGCAGCGTCGGGGAGCCCTCGGCCGGGCCGTATCCCAGCGCCACCGCGTCGGCCCGACTCACCGCCTCGGTGAGCGACTGTCGCCACCGGGTCACCGGGAAGCTGGCCAGCGCCGGGGTGCCGTGCCGGAAGTCGTACGTCCCGTCCGGCCGGTGCATCGGCGCTGGCTCCCAGGGCTTCCACAGTGGGCTGCCCGCGTCGGTGGCCAGCGGGGGCTCCGGCCACAGGTGCGCGTGGGTGGCGGCGCGTTTGGCGGGTGGCGGCGTGTCCGCCAGCGCGTCACTGACCCGCGTGCCGGATCCGCGCCGCGAGGTGAGCACCCCGTTGGCCCGCAGCAGTTCGTACGCCCGGGTCACCACGGTCCGGGAGACCCTGAGCTGGTGCGCCAGCTCACGGCTCGGCGGCACCGGGTCGCCGGGGCGCAGCCGACCCGTCCGGACGGACCCGCTGATCTGGTCGCAGAGCTGCTGCTGCAACGGCACCGAACTGGCGCGGTCCAGTGCGACGAGAAGCTGGGACGAACTCACCTGCGCACGCTCCCCCGATCGACGCCGGTGCCGAGTCTAGTCGCGCCACCCGCGTCCACCTCCGGTTCCCGCGGCGCGCCGGGCAGCCCGTGCGCTCACTGGTCACGACAGCCGAGCTGGTCGCCGAGCTCGTTCGGGATGCCGAACGGGCTGCATTCGAGCGCGCTGCCCTCGCCCAGCTTCTTCCACCCACCGCCCGTGTACTCGAACACCAGCACACCGTCGCCCTGCATTCTCGGGTCGACAGCGATCACCCCGGCGGTCGCCCACCGACTTGCGCACTTGATGTGATCCGGGTCGATCCGGTGGGTGTCGCCCAGCCCTGACGCCCGGTGCAGGGTGGCCGCGCTCACCGGACAGGCAGCCCGGGAGGTGGGTGTCGCGGGCGACGCGCTGCCGGTCGGCGACGCGGCGGAGGAGCCGGGCGGTGTGGTGTTTCCGCTGGCCAGCGGAGCGGGCGAGGTGGTGGTGCAGGCCGCCAGGCCCGCCAGTACGGTGATCGGCACCAGGGCACGCAGCGCTGTCGGTGTCATCAGGTCCTCCAGTCCAGCAGGGATGGGTCTCCCGCTAGACGCCCTGCGGTCGGTCATGGTTGCGGCCGACTGCCGGTCCGAGTGTCGGGTTTTTTCTCGACCCTGTCGGCTGCCGAGCAGGCGTACCCGCGTGCCCGGCACCCGGTCCAGTTTCTCGGCCGCTGCGGCGACGGCAGAGCCCCGCGCGACGCACGAACACCACCGCGCCGACACTCGGCGTACATCTGATGTATGTGCGGTTGAAGTGGCCTTTCCGGGCTGGTCCGCGCCCGCCAACCACTGGCGGACCGTTCTCGACGCGCTGCTTGGAGCCCTGCCGATGGGCGCAGACGCTGCCGATTCCACCCATCGATCGACCATTGCCTATTCCGTCGCCTCGGAGTAACCTTCGCGAAACACATCGGATGTCTGACTGTCTAAGGCGTTTTGGAGGATCGATGTCCGACCTGACCCGACGGCAGGCCCTCAAAGTCGGCGCGGCCGGCGCGGGTGGGGCTCTGCTGCCGTTGCCCTGGACCGCCGCGGCCCGAGCAGACTCGGCCGTGCCTCCGCAGGTGCTGGCCGCCGGGGACCTCGCGCTCTGGTACGACGAGGGTGCCGGCACCGACTGGCTACGGGCGCTGCCGATCGGCAACGGGCGGCTCGGCGCCATGGTCTTCGGCAACGTCGACACGGAACGACTCCAGCTCAACGAGGACACCGTCTGGGCCGGTGGGCCGCACGACCCCAGCAACCCCAGGGGCGCGGGATCGCTGGCGGAGATCCGGCGGCTGGTCAACGCGAACCAGTGGACCCAGGCCCAGGATCTGATCAACCAGACCATGATGGGAAACCCCGGCGGCCAGTTGGCCTACCAGACCGTCGGCAACCTCCGGCTCGCCTTCGGATCCGCCAGCGGGGCATCCCAGTACGACCGGACGCTCGATCTCACCACCGCCACCGTCACCACGACGTACGTGCTCAACGGCGTCCGATACCAGCGCGAGGTCTTCGCCAGCGCGCCCGACCAGGTCATCGCGATGCGACTGACCGCCGACCGCAGCGGCTCGATCAGCTTCACCGCCACCTTCGACAGCCCGCAGCGCACGACGGTGTCCAGTCCGGACGGCAGCACGATCGGCCTCGACGGTGTCTCCGGCAACATGGAGGGCATCACCGGCGCGGTCCGCTTCCTCGCCCTGGCCAACGCCACCGTCACCGGCGGTTCGGTGTCCAGCTCCGGTGGCACCCTGCGGGTCACGAACGCCACCAGCGTGGTCTTGCTGCTCTCCATCGGCTCCAGCTACGTCAACTACCGCAACGTCGGCGGCGACTACGGGGGCATCGCACGGCAGCGCCTCAGTGCCGCGCGGGGGAGCAGCTACGACCAGCTGCGCAGCCGGCACGTGGCCGACTACCAGGCGCTGTTCAACCGGGTCAGCCTGGATCTGGGCCGCACGTCCGCCGCCGACCAGACGACGGATGTCCGGATCGCCCAGCACAACAGCGTCAACGACCCGCAGTTCTCGGCGCTGCTGTTCCAGTACGGCCGGTACCTGCTGATCTCGTCGTCGCGGCCCGGCACCCAGCCGGCCAACCTCCAGGGCATCTGGAACGACTCGCTGGCCCCGTCGTGGGACTCGAAGTACACGATCAACGCCAACCTGCCGATGAACTACTGGCCGGCCAACACGACAAACCTCGCCGAGTGCCACAACCCGGTGTTTGCCATGATCAACGATCTGTCCGTGGCCGGGGCGCGCACCGCCCAGGTGCAGTACGGCGCCGGCGGCTGGGTCACCCATCACAACACCGACGCGTGGCGGGCCACCGCGGTGGTGGACGGCGCGTTCTGGGGCATGTGGCAGACCGGCGGCGCGTGGTTGGCCACGATGATCTGGGACCACTACCTGTTCAACGGTGACATCGAGTTCCTGCGGGCGAACTATCCGGCCATGAAGGGCGCGGCGCAGTTCTTCCTCAACACCCTGGTGACCGAGCCGACCCTCGGCTACCTGGTGACCAACCCGTCGAACTCACCGGAGCTCAGCCACCACGCGAACGCCAGCGTGTGCGCCGGCCCCACCATGGACAACCAGATCCTGCGGGACCTCTTCGACGGCTGCGCGCGGGCCAGCGAGATCCTCAACGTGGACAGCACGTTCCGGGCCCAGGTTCGGGCCACCCGGGACCGGCTGCCACCCATGAAGATCGGCTCGCGCGGCAACATCATGGAGTGGCTCTACGACTGGGTGGAGACCGAGCCCAACCACCGACACATCTCGCACCTGTACGGGCTGGCACCCAGCAACCAGATCACCAAGCGGGGCACCCCACAGCTGTTCGAGGCGGCCCGTCGGACCCTGGCGCTGCGCGGCGACGACGGAACGGGCTGGTCGCTGGCCTGGAAAATCAACTTCTGGGCGCGGATGGAGGAGGGCAAGCGGGCCCACGACCTGATCCGCTACCTCGCCACCACCGCCCGGCTCGCCCCCAACATGTTCGACCTGCACCCGCCGTTCCAGATCGACGGCAACTTCGGTGCCACCGCCGGCATCGCCGAGATGCTGCTGCAGAGCCACGTCGGGGAACTGCACATCCTGCCCGCGTTGCCACCGGCCTGGCCGGGCGGGCGAGTCTCCGGTCTGCGGGGTCGGGGCGGGCATACGGTCGGCATCACGTGGAGCAACGGTCAGGCCACCGAGATCCTCGTCCGACCGGACCGCGCCGGCACCGTCCGCCTGCGCGCCCGGATCCTCACCGGCACCGTCACCGTTGTCGACACCGGCGACGGTACGGCGGCGCGGGTCACCCGGATCGAGTCCGACCTGATCGAGATCACGGTGCAGGCGGGGCGCACCTACCGGGTCACCAGCTCCGGCGTGGCCACGCCCACGCTGGAACAGAGCTTCAGCAACGTCGGCATCACGAGTGACAGCAACACCAACGTCGGGAACTTCGACGGTGGCGGGGCCTCGCTCTCCGCGCAGGCCCTGGCGCAGGCCGGCGCCAGCCCGGGCGGCACGGTCAGCCGCAACGGGGTCACCTTCCGCTGGCCCAACGTCAGCTCCGGGGCCGCCGACAACGCCATCGCCTCGGGCCAGTCCATTGGCGTGACCGGCACCGGCAGCACGCTCGGCTTCCTGCTGACCGGCACCTACGGCACGGTGTCGGGGACCGGCACTGTGGTGTACGCCGACGGCACCCGCCAGACGTTCACGCTGAGCACACCCGACTGGTACGGCGGGCCGCACTCCGGGGGGACCGCCGCCATCGTGTCCGCATACCAGAACCGGCCCAACAACCAGCGGCAGAACACCGCCGCCTGCATCTACTACGTGGGTGTCGCGCTGCAGAGCAAGGCGGTGGCCTCGGTCGTGTTGCCCAACATCAGCGCGCGGCCCGCGGCCAACGTGCCGACCATGCACATCTTCGCCATCGCGATCGGCGGCTGAGGGCACCGGATCCCGCATCCGGGGGCTCTGACGGCGCCGGATCCCGCATCGGGGGAGCGGGCCCGTCCCAAACCGGGACGGGCCCGGCCCGTTGGGCGCCGACGCACCCCGCCCACCCCTGCCCCCGACCCCGGAAGTGGTGGAATACGACCGGTTTGCGGGGGGAAGATCGAGCATCGCCGACGCGAGTCGTGACAGGATTGTCGGCATGTCTGCTCGCGCACTGAGCTTCGGGATGGTGGCGGAACAATACGAGCGGTACCGGCCCGGTTACCCTGCCGAGCTTCTCGACCTGGTGCTGACGTACGCGGGTCGGCCGATTCGGACGGCCCTGGAGATTGGCGCCGGGACGGGCAAGGCGACCCGTCTGTTCACCGGACGGGAGGTGACGGTCACCGCGACCGAGCCGGACGGCGCCATGCTCGCCGAGCTGCGCAAGCACGTGCCAGCAGGCGTCCGGACCGTGCAGGCCGCCTTCGAGGACCTGCGGCCCGGCGAGCGGTACGACCTGGTCTACGCGGCGGCGGCACTGCACTGGACGAAACCGGAGGGCCGATGGTCGACCATGGCCGCGCTGCTGGAGCCCGGCGGCGTGTTCGCCTCGTTCGGCGGGCCAACCCAGCTGGCTGACCCGGCCGTGGCGGACGCGGTCCGCGCCGCCCGGGCGCCCTTCCTGGAGAGCGACGAGGTTCCATCTCCCGATGGCACGCCCCCGGGGCATGCCATGCAGTGGCCGGGCACGGAGCTCCAACGCTCCGATTGGTTCGCCGACGTCCAGCAGATCGTGGTCGAGCGTCGCCTGACGATGAGTGCGCGCGACTACGTCGGGCACCTGTCGACGATCTCGGCGTATCTCGAACTGCCGACCTCGGAACAGGAGCAGGTCTTCGGCCAGATCATGCGGATCCTGCCCGAGGCGGTCGAGCTTTGCGCCGACATCGTCGTGCATCTCGCGCGTCGGCGCACCGAGCAGTAACGCCAGTGGGCGTTCAGACCAGGAAGCTCTCTCGCATCCTCGCGCCCAGATTGATGCCACCGACAGCGCGGGGCCCGGCCGGGTCGTGCACGCTGACGGTGTTGTTGCGCCGCATCAGCTCACGGACCGCGGGCGGGAGCCGGGGCGGGTCGTCCATGGCCGCGATGACCTGCCCGGCGCTCAGGATCAGTCGATCGGCCAGGGCCGCCGCGTCGGTGTCCACCCGCACCCGTCCATACTCCCAGGCCGCGGTGGTGAGGTCGAGCACCTCGAACACGCGCGTCAGCAGCGGGTTCGGGTCGGTCACCCGGTCCAGCCGAGGCGCCTGGCTGCCGACCACCGCGACAGCGGCGGCCACCTGGGCGTACGGGTGGAAGCCGCACGGCAACGCGAACAGTGGCCAGCGCAGGGCGTGGCCGGCCTCCATCCACAGCGGCCGGTAGTTGCGGCGGTGCACCAGCAGTCGCCGGCCCGTCCGCCGGTGGATCTCCTGGGCCTGGGCCTGGAGGTCCGCGTGGGCCTCGTCGGCGACCTGACTCACGATCCGGGCCGCCACCACCAGGCCGTCGTCGCTGTTGAGCGCCGCGGTCAGCGCCTCGACCTGCTCGGGGAACCGGACCTGTGCGTGGGTGCCGTACCGGGACTGGACGTCGCGGAGCAGCGCCTGCTGTCGTCCAGGGTCGAGCTGGACCCGCCTACCGCCCAGCAACCGCCGGAGCCAACGCATGTCGCCTCGTTTCAGCAGAGCCGTCGTGGACGGCGGCAATGCTAGTGCGTCGGGACTTCACCGGCTGCGGACGGGGTGGCTGACCGAGCCCGCGGGTCGTGTCGGCGACGACCGGCGACGCCGCGGCGTGCCACAGTGGTTCATGCCGCTGAGCAGGTATCACCTCAGAGCTTCGATCGCCGTCTCGGACATCGAGCGGGCCGTCGGGTTCTACGAAGGCACACTCGGCCTGCCGGTGCTGCAGTCCGGTCCCAGCGCCCATGTCGCCGGCGGCAGCCGCGTCTATGGTTCTGGCGGCGGGCCGGCACTCAACGTCTACCAGTCGGCCACTGCCGGGAAGACCCCGGCGACGCTGGCGACCTGGTACGTCGACGATCTCGACCAGACCGTCGACGAACTCGTCGCCTCCGGTGTCGAGTTCATCCGCTACGAGCAGCTGGAACACGACGCCAAGGGGATCACGCCTCGGGCCGGTGGTGGCCGCATCGCCTGGTTCCAGGATCCGGACGGCAACACCTTCGCCCTCGAAGCCGACACCTGATCCGGATCCGGTGTACGCCCCCGGGACGGCGTGGGTAGTTTTCCTGTCATGAGTGAGGACAGCTTCCGCTCGGTGCAGATCGAGCGCACCAGCGTGGGAAACTACGTCGCGCGCAACGTCCGCGGCGGGTCGATGTCGTTGGGCACGGGGGAGGACACCAGCTTCACCCCGGTGGAGTTGCTGCTGGCCGCCATCGCCGGCTGCACCGCGGTCGACGTGGACTACATCACCAGCCGCCGTGCCGAGCCGACCCAGTTCTCCGTCGAGGTCACCGGCGACAAGATCCGGGACGAGACCGGAGGCAACCGGATGCAGAACATCCGAGTCGAGTTCACCGTGACGTTCCCGGAGGGCGCGGACGGCGACCGGGCACGCGAGGCGCTGCCCCGTTCGCTGCAACAGTCGCACGATCGACTCTGCACGGTCTCCCGTACCGTCGAGCTTGGCTCTCCGGTCTCGATCGTCGAGACCGGCGGGTCCAGCGGAGACTGACCCGCTCTGGCAATCAGGTCGGTGCCGCCACCCCGACGATCAATTGACCTGCATCTACTTGTGATTGATGCTGTGGGAGCGCTCCCGTAACATACCTGACGCGGCCTGTTAACGCTCACAAGCCCCCACTTGCAGCGACCACCACCAATGCATGGGCCGCCATCCCGTCAGGAGGGTGCTATATGACCAGATCCAGAGCCACCAATGTCGGTCTGGTGTCGGCCGGCGTCGCCTTACTGGTGTCGTCAACGGTCGTGGCTGCGTTACCGGCCGGCGCCACGGCTGCGGGCTGTTCGGTGACCTACGCCGTGTCGTCGCAGTGGCAGGGCGGCTTCGGCGCCAACGTGTCGGTCACGAACCTGGGTGACCCGCTGACCAGTTGGGCGTTGACCTGGTCGTACAGCGCCGGTCAGACGGTGACGCAGGCCTGGAACACGTCGTTGACGCAGAGCGGTTCGGCGGTGACGGCCACGAATGTCAGCTACAACGGAGCGGTCGCGACAAACGGCACGGTGTCGTTCGGCTTCAACGGTTCGTGGACGGGCAGCAACCCGGCGCCGACGAGCTTCGCTCTGAACGGCGTGACGTGCACCGGCGACACGACGCCGACCACGCCACCCCCGACGACCCCGCCGCCGACAACTCCACCTCCCACGACCCCGCCGCCCGGTGGCACGTGCAACCTTCCCTCGACGTACCGCTGGTCGTCGACGGGCGTGCTGGCCAACCCGAGGTCGGGTTGGGTGTCGCTCAAGGACTTCACCGTCGCCCCGTACAACGGCAAGCAGTTGGTCTACGCCACCACGCACGACTTCGGGACCAGGTGGGGTTCGATGAACTTCGGCCTCTTCTCGAACTACTCGCAGATGGCCTCGGCCAGTCAGAACGCGATGAACTCGGCGACCGTCGCGCCGTCGTTGTTCTACTTCGCGCCGAAGAACATCTGGGTGCTCGCCTACCAGTGGGGTGGGCCGGCGTTCTCGTACCGGACCTCCAGTGACCCGACCAACCCGAACGGGTGGTCCGCGGCGCAGACGCTGTTCACCGGAAGCATCACCGGTTCCGGCACCGGCCCGATCGATCAGACTCTCATCGGCGACGGTACGAACATGTACCTGTTCTTCGCCGGGGACAACGGCAAGATCTACCGGGCCAG
>NZ_JAGPYA010000090.1:0-19390 GCF_018070245.1 Micromonospora sp. M61
AGGCTCAACAACGCCGCCCAGATCTACGCCGGCGCGGACATCAACTCCACAGTCCCGGACGGCACCAGCACCGCCTGAGCCTCAGCCGCCGTTGGGGCCGATCTCAGCTTCGGCGTCGTGCGAGAAGTACACGGTCACCACGGTCTTGCGGTCGCTGCGCAGCACCGTCACGTGCGAGATGCCGGCGATCGCGGCGGGCACTGTGCCGGACACCTCCTGCTCCTTGCCCGCCCCGCCGGTCCAGTTCACGACCGCCCATCGGTTGTCGTCCGGGCCGTAGCCGTACAGCCGGTAGCCGGTCCCCCTGGTCAGACCGGTCAGCTTCGCGCGCACCTCGGTCGACCCGTCCTTGGCGGTCAGCGTCACCGTCATGCGAACCCCGCTGTCCACGTCGGTCGTCGAGGCCGCCGCGCTCACGGCGGCGCGGGCCGTCGGTGTGCTGGGCTCGCCGTCGTGCTCGCGCAGGAGCATTGTCGCGGTGGTTCCGCCGAGCGTGACGGTCGCGGCCAGCAACCCGATCGAAACGATCAGCGACCCGGTATGCCGGACCGGTCGCGTCTGCCCGGCCGGTTGCGTGGTCAGGGGCATCGGAGCAGGCACGGTCGACGGCGCCGGCCGCTTCACGGGCTTGGTGCGTACGCCCGGCGCGATCGTCGGTAGCACCGGCGTGGCAGCCGGATCGGCGGCGGCAACCACAGGCGCGACGGTCGACACCATGGGCGCGACGGTCGGTGCCGTGAGCGATACGGCCGGCAGGGCAGGTGCGGCAGCCGGCGCGGCGGGTGCAGCAGCCGGCACAGCACGCCCAGCGGGCGCGGCGGGCTTGGCGGGCGGCGCGGCGGGCGGCACCGTGGGCCCAGCGGGCGGCACGGTGGGCGCGGCGTTCGGCACGGCGGGCGGCACCGTGGGAGCGGAGGTTTCCTTGGCCGGCGCGACGGCGGTGCGCGTCGTCGGAGCGGGCGGCGGCGGTTCGGGCGCCGGCGCATCAGTCAGGGCTGCGGACTCCGTGGGGCGGCTGCGGCCGGACCGGCGTGATCGAGGCGGCCAGCCGATTCGGGACCGGGGCTCCTCGCGCTCCTCGATCGGGGCGAACCGGGCCGGGAACGCCGGTGGCACCGACGTGCCGAGCGCGCCGTACATGCTGGCCAGCCCTTCCCGGTCGTCGAGGAGCAGGGCCATCGCCGCGAGCGCCTCGCACACCTGCGCCGCCTCGTCGCGGCAGGTTCCGCACGCGTCGAGGTGGGCGCGCACCCGGTGGGCCGAGGCCACGTCGAGCTCGTCGAGGTAGTAGAGCCCGAGCAACTCCTCGACGTGCTCGGTGCCGTCCGCCACAGATATCAATCCCCGGTCCGCTTCGCTGGTCCGAGCCCTCACCGGGCTCCCTGCCCATCCTCGCCGAACGCCGGGGCGCCGCGAGACACCAGGCGAGCATGCTCGATCCGTACGGGAAACGGAAAGTCCCTCATCGGGGGGCATCGCCACCGCAACCGACCGGGACGCTGGCGGATTTCCGCGGTTCGTGAACCGGACGGGGCCGGGATCCGTCTCAGTGGCGCCCGTGGAACACGGGCCCGACAGCTTGGAGGAGCCCCGGTGTTGACAGTGGCCATCGTCTCCGATCAGCCCATCTCCCGGGCTGGCCTGGAAAAGCTGGCATCCGACGACGGCGGTCTGCGCGTCGCGGCCACCGTGGCGAACGTGGACGAACTGCTGGCCGGTGGTCAGACGTTCGACGCGGTGGTGCTGGAGTTGCCGTCAGGCGGGACGGACAACATCGCGAGGGCGGCAACGGTGGGCAGGCCGCTGGTGAGCGCGGCGTGGCACCGGTCACCGAGCCTGCTGGCCGCCGTCCGGGCCGGGGCGCGGGGTTGTTTCAGCAGCCTCAGCGAACAGCGTGACGTGCGGGAGGCGGTGCGGGTGATCATCCGCGGTGGCTTCTACATCTGCCCGCGGCTGGTCGATCAGTTTCAGGGCGAGCTCGCCCGCGGCGGGGGCGAGGAGCAGAACGGCCTGGCGCCGCGGGAGGTCGAGACGCTGCGGCTCATCGCCTCCGGCTTCACGCACGCGCAGATCGCGACCCGCATGGGCCTCTCGCAGGCGACGGTCAATACGTACGCGAAGCGGATCCGCGCGAAACTGAACGTCAGCAACAAGGCGGAGCTGACCCGGATGGCGATCGAACTGGGCCACTTCAGCCACCCTCGCCGGCTGAGCCGCACCGCGGCCTGAGCGCGCGCTGGGCGTGGGGGACCAGACCAACGACGCGGCACGTGCCGCCAAGGATCGGACCCGCTTCCGGCTCCGTCCCGGGCGCCCGCCGCCATGATCGTCGTGGCGGCTTGCGATCAGTCATCTGTTCGCTCATCTACTGCGTTCCGCAGAGCAGAGTGTCATGCCCTACGCGGGGGCCGCGTTCCGCCGGCGGTTCCCGAATGTCGAATTTCGCGTCCGGCCAGTGCCTCGCGCAATGCCCGCAGAGCGTAGGAGGTGCGTGACTTCACCGTTCCCGGCGGCACGTGCAGGACCTCGGCGACCTCGGCCACCGACGCCCGACTCCACCGGCCGTCAGCGTTGCGAGCCTCCGGATCACGCCAGGCACGTAGCAGCGTCTCTTGGACGATGTCCTCGGCCCGGCGTACGTCGCCCCGGGTCAACCTGGTCAGGAAGCTGAGCAGCACCGGACCGTGGACCTGCTGAAGGTGGCGCAGCACGGCCTCGTCCGCCCGGCTCCTGGACGACGACCCGGAGATCGGGCCGGCCGTGGTGGGTGTCGCGTGAAGAGAGGACTTGCTGGTGTCCCTGTGACAGGACGACCGTCGACCATGACCGGCGGAGTGGAAGAGGTGCGGCGTGGAAGTGCTGGCGGACTGCCCTGAATGGTTCACCCTGGCCGGGCTCGGCGTGTTCGTGTACCAAAATGAGCCGGTACGGTCGCCCTCCGGCACAGTCTTGGACGGGAACAACTCGGGCTCGAGGGTGATCGACAGTCAGGTGTACGACCTGGCCAGGCAGACCCGGCCCCCGGCTGGTGTCGCGTTGATCATTCCCGACCAACCCTCCGAAAGCCTTCGTGCCTATCTACACGGTCTGGTAGCCGCCGATGGTCAGCTGGTGGTGGTCCCGTTCTCGTCCAGGACCTTCGGGCTCCTGGATCTGACCGGCGCCGTCAGGCTGCAGGACCGCTTGGGCATCGTGATGGGCGTGCCGGGAAGTGCCGTCGGCGAGGGCGCGCCGACGGTCCCGGAGGGCCGTCTCGTGCCGATCGAATCGGCAGAAAAGCTTGGTACGACCGGTAGGTCAGCTACCGCCTACCGCCTGCTGCCCGACGCGCTGGTGGCGAACCGCCAAAAGCTTGGGGAGTTGACCACGGGGACCCAACCACCGTCCGTGGCCAAGTTGGCCAGCTATTCCGCGACCGGTGGGAGCCCGACAGCCGGCGGCGACGGCTTCGTAGCGGGCGATCTCACGCCTCTGGCCGGCGTGTACTACGCGACCTTCGGCGACCTGCCACAGCTGCCCCTCGCGGAACTGCTCGCCTCCACGAGCCCGCTGTCCCGAACGGGCCTGAACGCCGCCCTCGGCTGGGAGCCGCGGCCCATGCCTCTGGCGAACGTGCTGCGGGAGTTCAAGTCGGGTCGGGCGTCCGCCGCACTGGTTCACGCCTCTTCCGAGAGTCGTACGGCGGGGTCGCTCTGGATGGTGATGGACCACGCCGGGAGGCTGGGGTGGGCGAACGGAACACAGCCGGTCGCTTCGGTGGTCTTGGACGGGGCTGTCGACGAGAGAGCAGCCGGCCTGGAGGACCCACACAGCGAATTCGTGCTCGTCGGGCCGGAGGGATTGCCGTACGGGCCGGAACTGCCGCCCGAGCCGACGTGGACGCCGCGGCTGTCGGCCAACGCCCGACGAAGGGGCGACACGATTCTGCTCGGCCCGGATGGGCCGTACGCCGCGACCAAGGAGATCATGGCGAAACTCGACAGCCATGACGGCCCGGTCGTCCTGGTCAACGTCCGCCGCGGCGTACGGTCCAAGCACGGGTCCACCCTGGACGAACTCACCGCCAACAGCCTGCATCACGTCTTGGAGAAGAACCCCGCCATCAGCGTGGTCGTCGCCACGGAGGACAACGACCAACTGAAATCGATCGTTGTCAACCAGCACGGCCGGTCATCGGTGCAACCGACGATGCTTGGCTTCGAGAGGTTCTGGGCTGTGGAGGGGCCCCTGTCGAGCTACCCGGAGCAATACCAGAGCCTCACCGGAGGTGCGTTGGCGCGAGCCGTGGCGCTTGCCGACAAGCCAAAAGCTGGTCCCTCGGATCTGGTGGCAGGTCTCATCAATCAGTCGACGTGGAAAGGCGTCGAGTCATACCTGGAGCAGCACTCGTCCGAGCTGCTCACGCGTGAGGTCCTGCGGGAGTTGACTCATCTGGTCTCAGTGAGCGCGGCCAACGGCGAGCGGCCGTCCCGGTATGGCATCGGGCAGGTCAAAGACCAGCCCTTCTACCGGCCGAATCTGACCCTGGAGGCGCACCGGGCCCTGATCGAGCAGGGGTTGCGGGCGAAGGAAGACCCGGAACTTGGCGGTGAGCGCCCGTTGGAACCGCAGCACGCCTCGCTCATGGATGCGATTGAACCGCACACCCAGACGGCCGACTCCAGTTTGTTCCTCGGTTATCTCACCTCGCGCCCCCTGGACGCGGCCCGCCTCGGCCAAGCGGTCGGCGACTATGTGACGGGCCTCCTGTGGTTGCGGGAATTGCTGCAGGCCGCGAAAGATCCCGAAATAACGAAGGTCAGCCTCGCTGACGTGCTGGCAGTGGTGAGAGCCAAGGGGGAACTTGAGGGGGAGCGGGCGGCCCGCCGTCCGGGCCAGCCCGAGATCTTCCGCGCGCACGCCGCCATGGTGGCGGTGATCGCCGATTTCGAACGTATAGGGAGAGCCCCAGCCGGTTGGCGCGAGCGACTCAAGGCCACTGACTGTCTCACCGGCACTGATCGCGTCTTCTGGCATTTCATGATCAGTAATGTCTTTGTGCCGATGTTTCCGGAGGGCAAAGCGGAGCTGAGGAGCATACGGGAATTCATGGCCGCATGTCACGATAAGGCTGGTGTCTGATGCCTGGCACCTTCACTCCGCCAATCTGCTTCAACGGTTTCACACCGGTCGCTTCCGGCATCTACCTCAGGCTCGAACGCACCCTCACGGACGTGCCTCCCCACGTTCGAGGTGTGCAGCCAATCGCCGGCTTGGTGCAGGCACACATGCACCAGGACGCACTGGGCGCGCAGAGCGTGCGAGCGGCATTACGGCTCCAGGGGTCGTCGGCTGTCGCTCGCCTATCGGTGAGCCTTCCCCCGGAATTCAGTAGAACCATCAGCCGCGAGGCGGCGTTGTCCGCCGTCGACCATTTCGGCGTGTACCTCGATCTGCCGGAACGGTCCGATCTGGTCGATCCGGCCGACGACCGGTTTCTACCCATCAACACCCAGCGCAGCGTCACCAGTTCGGCTTCCGCGACCGGTGTCCGGCTGATACCTCAGGCGCATCTGCTGGCAGACCTCACCGCAGCTGTGGATAGTCAGGCAGCCAGCGCCTATGAGCCGATGCGCGGTCAATTGCGACTGGCGGCCGACACCGTCGAGATCGGCGCACCGCGTGCGGTGGCCGTCGCGCTGCCGCCATGGGCTGCGGACCCGCCGTCCGCGCTCGGCGCGCCGATGGCCGTCAAAACCTACGCCGAGTTGATGTCGCATCTTGACGGACTCGCAAAGTGGCAGCAGGCGAAGGTCACCGCCATCGCCTCCGGGCGCACGCACGAAGTGTCCGTGAGGATGCACCCGTGGGGCTTGGAGGCATCGGCGCCGCTGCCTAGGCGTCCGGACTCCATCTCGGTATCACTTCCGGACCCTGCGCTGTCGGAGCGGGAACTAGCCTGGCTCGATGGCGTGGCCGTGGCCATCAGAGAGAAGCTCGCCGGCGCGAACGTGTCGCCTGACGACAATGGCTTCAAGGCAGTGGACAGCTTAATCGAAGGTCTACGTGAGGAGTTCGCCGACGCCCGAAAAGCCCGGGAGTTGCCGAACAAACCTGTCACTGATGTCATCTTCGAGGCGGATCACAGCACCCTGCAGAAGTGGCAGCAAGAAGGTGAAAACGCGGCCCGGTCGTTCGAGAATAAGGCGAGCGGCACGGCTGACCCGGAGAGACGAGCCGAATACTTCCTCCGCAGCGTTTTGCACCGTGATTTTTGGGTCGAGATCCAGGCGCTGGAGGCTGCTCGGCAGGGAACAGACAGTAGTCGACCGAGCGTCGAGCAGGACATCCATCCTGTCGAGGCGGGCCACGGTGAATCCATACCACTGACCCGGATGCACTCCACGCCATCGACCGCTGCCGCGCGCCACCAGTTTATCCCGATGGTCCGGGCGATTCTCGAGCCATCGGCTGCTCAGGTCACCGAAGAGCATATCGCGACTCTGACGTCGTACGCCAAGGAGGCGTACGAAAATCGCACCGAGGGCGAACCTGTAGGGCTGGACTCACTGCGCCGACGGCACGGCTACGCCATTCTCAAGCAAGACCTCGCAGGGGCGCGGAAGCGGACGGGCGAGAGGGGCAGCATCGAGCGTAAAGTGGCGAGATATATCAATGGGGTAAAACCCGAGGCGACCGATGATCGAAGGCACGAGCTGCTGAGGCTCGCTCTGCACCTGCTCGTCAATGTACCGAACCTCACCGGGGCGCAGTACGAAACAGCAATCAAGAATTTGGACGTCTTCCTCGACTGGGCCCAGCCTCGTTACTCCAAGACGCATTTAGACAACGTTCCGCCCGGCCCCCTGCCGCTGGATGTGTTGGAGAAGTTGATTCATGGCAAGCTGGGTGGCGAAGCCTCCTTGAACTTGCGGGACGTGGGGCGCATCGCCGAGGAGAGGAACGCTCGGCGGGCCTGGTGGGAGGAAAAACCTCTCTTGCCGAAGCGGCTGATCTCCCTGGCCGGGAGTTCGCCAGGATTTGGCAAGGTAACGCAACCTGTCTCCGCCAGGCATACGAAACGGATCACGGGAAAACTGGAAAACGGTGACTCGGCGCAAGAGCGCAACCGGGAGGTGAAGGCACTTCGCGCCCGGCTGGAGGCGGCAAGCCCCCCGGTGAGCATCTCTGACGCGGACCTCGAACGACTGGTCGCGATCCGGCGCCGGCTCTATACCAAATCGTGGGATCGCCGCTACACCCCCATGGGCCTGTTCCACTACCAGCAGATGGCACGGGAGCTGCTGGGCCATGACGAGGTGACCCCGGACGTGCTGCGGGACCTCGCCGACCTGTCGCGCCCCGAGTCCCGCTTGCGCATCGGCGGCGTCGACCAACCATTCAATCATCGACAGATCCGGCAGGATCTCGCCAACAAGGCGCTCAAGAAGTGGCGGCCCGGCACGGAGAAGCCCGGCCCCAGACCAGTCCTGGGGGACGGCGGTCGGGATTACAGCCGGATGGTGACCGCTTTCCACACTATCGAATTGGGCCCGTTCGTGTCCGATTTGACCGCTTGGATCAACCAGTCTGTGCCGTTCAGCGGTAATCAGATCACCGAGGATGTCGTCAAACGTAAGATCACGTCTCTTTTTGGTCAGACGCTCGATGACGGCACACCACTGGAGATTACCGTCGATGGCAGGATCTACGATATCCGGCTCTGGGCGATTCCGATCCGGGACCCGGAGGTTGAGCCCGAAAGCCTTCCCGGCAAGAGCGGCCTGTTCGAGGGCGCGCTGGAAGGCCGCACCTACAGCTTTCTCGAATCGGCAAACTCGGAGATGCAGACGCGGTCGACGTACTTCGACGGCGGTCCAGCCCATCGATACCTGTTAGGCGTCCGGGCCGACACGACGGTGACCTATGGTCACACCAGCGGTTCTGGGAAGCGGGCTCTCAGCAGCACCACCAAGGCCAAGTACCAGCAAGTCCGAATCAAGGAGAAACTGGGATGGGTGACCCTTGATGTGAACTGGGCGCTGCGCGTTCAGGAGCGCAGGACATACCACCGCAAGCGCGACGCCGCGTCCGAGTTCGTGGGCGTGCCGACCGTAGTCAATGCTGTTCGGGAGGGCACCCTCACCAAGGACGAAGAGGGCGGTCGGTGGATCCAGCGCATCTTCACGGACAGCGAGGGGAGACCGGTCACGAATAAGATTCGATACGCGGTGCCGGAGTTTAGTCTGCCCTATTCGAAAGAGCAGAGCGAAAGCGATGAGCTGAAGGCGAAGACTGACGCTGATTACGGGAGAAAGATCCCGATCAGTGATCCGAGCGATTTCGAGGTGTGGAGCATGGATCATGCCGTCACCCGGATCCAACTCGCGGACCAGGTGATCGCCTCCGTCCGGAAAATTCTGAAGCCCGCGGATTACGCGTTCTGGAAAACCCACCTTGAGCGATACCTGTCCAACGATGAGCTTGCTCTGCACTTCCAGAATCTTCTGCGCCCCAAGGACGAACGCGGCTACCAGCAGACGTTCCGAGTGCTACTCGAGAGCAACGGTCGTCGCCTCAGCTTGAGCCTCGGTGCCAAGGACAACAAGCCAATCATGAGCCTCACCAAGATCAGTCAGGTGAGCAAAAGCGGGGAGACCCGGATCGACCGGGTGGTGGCCTCCGTGCTCAGGACCCAGGTCACTCTGAACAACGACTCCGCGCACCGTGCGACGGCGAACGAGTTGGCGCGGCTCTGGAGCTCTCGGGTGGCTCGGCTCGGCGGGCGCATTCAGAAGCCCTTCGGCAACAGAGTCGGCCAGTTCAGCCAGCAGAGGCGGACTTTCACCACCCGTGCCGTTCGGGTCGTGAACAACCTGCAGGTGGCGGCGATCGACTTCGACCTAGAGCTGAGAATTCACCATCACCGCGACAAGGACCTGATGGCCGGTCGCCCTAGGCACGTCCCCTACGAGGACCACGAGAATGTGTCGGGCTTCGCGCACGTCCTGGTGCACAAGGACAAGTTCGCGAAGGTGAGCACCCCAAGCGCCGTCACGCCTTCGTCCAGTAAGCCCAAGCCCGACGAGACCGCTGCTGCCGCGGGTAAGTCGGAGAAGGCGACGAACTCCCCTGCTCCCAGCTGGTGGAACCCTGGCGCCGGCTGGGGCCTGACGATGGACGTCGTCGATCACCTGGAAGGCGTTGAAGGTCTCTATAACAAGATCGTTCCGCCTTTGGTCAACGGAGGGCACCTTCCCAAGGTGGCGAACACCGCACGTGGCGGAGCCACGGAGCCGTGGGACATCTTGCAGAAGATGCCGGTAACCGGCGAGCTGGAAAATAATCCCGGCCTGGACTATCGGAACTGGCAGACGCTCATTCGTGAGCTGTCGGAGGACAATCTCTTGTCCAGGGCGGACGATGTGATGGACTCCAGGCTGAACGGCCGTGGTCTCGTCTGGATCTTCAGGCATCCCGATTCGCCGGTCCGCATGGAAAATGCCCTCACCGTTGCCCTGACGGCCGAAACCCTCCGCTCCTCTTACAAGGGGCAGACCGATTACGAGCTGCAGTACGGTCATATGAATACGGAGACGACCACCATCAAGGACGCCAAGGTCTCGGCCCGGGAAGGTGGAATTTTCGCCGGCGCGGGCGGGAGCAAGGGTGGCGCTTCGATGCAGGGCACACTCAACACTCAGTATAGCTCCAGAGAGTCCGAGAACGTCGGACGGACGCAGTCCAGTTCGGTGCTCTCCGACACCGACGGCCAAAAGATGAAAAGCCGGAGTTTCGAGGTGAAAATTCGGTGGCACTGGGCGGTCAAACCCGCAGGTAATGCCGCCGACCAAGTAGAATCCGGCACAGTTGACGCAAAGGTCCTCATTCTGCAGCCGGACAAAATCAACGACACCGGAGACACCAAAGGCTTAGACAGGCTCGTCATCGAACCCGGCTCAGGCAGCGTTCCGCCGATGACCACCGAGAACCTGTCGGTTGCATTCATGGAGCGCGCCATGAAAGATCCGAATGCCCAGTCTCCGATAACCAGAATGAACGCCACCGCCTACACCGTACTCGGAACCTTTGCTGCGGAGAAGCTGCAGGACGCGATGGCGCAGGCGATCACGGACGAGCGCAGGCGGATATTTTCGGACGGGGTGCGCGGGCGGGTCGCTCGGGCTCAGGAAAAACTGGGGCCAGATCCGGAGGCACAGGCGCAGCAGTTGGAGTCGTTTCTGTCGAATGCGATGAGCCGGCAGGCCTACAAGGGCTTCCTGCTCAGGGCGTTGACGGGGGCGAGCGTGGCGATACCGGTCGGCGACGAGGCGGCGGGTCTGACCGCCGCACTGGTGGGGACTCCAGAGATCGTGAAAGTGTGGAAGCCCTACTCGCAGCAGGTCACCGAAGCCCAGGATGGCAAGGAGGCCGGTGCGGATAACCTGTGGCAGGCAGGGTTCGGGGTCGGTGGATTCATCGGAAAGAGCGGCTTGAAACCCGTTTCCGAAGACGCCCCGAAGAGCGACGCTGGAAACAGTGAGTTGGTAGTCGGAACCGGCGCCGGTGCCCGGGTGAAGGGGAGGGGAAAGGTAGCCGTCAAGTCGAACACGGTGGGTAAGTATTCGGGCCTGTTCCAGGATGCCTCGGGTGTGATCGTCCGTTCTGCGGTAGTCCACCGGGTCCAGGTGGGCAAAACCGTAAAATGGGTGGCGGGCGAGGTGCTGTTGAACATGAAGACGACAGACGTGATCCCGTACGCCAGTCTCTTCACCAACGCCCACGTTATTGCCGACCAGATAGCAGAAGCGAAATCGACCGCGCCGCCGCCGGCCACCCTGACGACTGCGGTGAGGTCGTCCAGTGGTCAAAGGCACTGGTCCCACGGGGTGACGGTGTGGCAGATGCTGCTCAGTGGTAGCAACGAGCAGACAGGCGTTGGTCCGCTCGTCACGGCGTTGGCGAAGGCGGCGGAGCCGTTCAAATCCAACGGGCTCGCCAACTACGTCACCTCGGTGCCTGCCATCGTGAATCCCTTTATGGGGAAGGCACTCGACGGTGGCATGTCCCAGTCCTACGTCGATGACGATCAACGAACGTTCCAGATAACGTTGAGTGCTGAACAGGTGGGCCAGGCCACGGGCAGTCATGACAGCGGTAGCGGCACCAAGTCCTACACCCGTGGAAACGACGCACTCAACGAAACCCGCCGCTTCACCAGCGCGAACGCTCTGGTCGGCAGTTTGGGCGGGCTGGGCCAGCCGTCTCAGCCCGAAGAGGGCGACACGGCGGAGGGGTTCGACTTTGGGTTTGTGGCTGGTTCCGTACAGGGCGGAGTCAGCCGGGGCGCCGGCCGCAGTGACACTCACGGCTCGAACCTGCTGACCATGGCAGGTGTGCGCGCCAACAACCTGACCGGTTACTCCCAGAAAGTGAAGTTCTTTGGCTCGATCAAGGAGACCACACACAGCACGACGGCAACACTGAAGAACATTTTCGGCGCGAGTCTGGAACCCCAGCCCTTCGATGTCACCGTTGAGCTCATCGTCAGCGAACCCACTGGCGGCTCCACCACCCTGGGAGCAGACCGGCCCCGTCCTGAATTCGGTCTGAGCCAGACGCTCCCGCAGACCGCGCAGGTCGTCTCCATACGCGGGCTCGGTGCGATGCACACGGCAATCTCGTCGGCCGGCCTCGGCCGGCGCGGGACGTTGAAGGACACCAGTAATCAACTCAACTACGAGACGTTGCCCAAGAATCTGGGGGCGATGCTCACGGATGAGGGCGCCCGGTTCCGATCGCTGTCGACAGCGATTGCGGACCTTGACCCTGGACCCAGAGGCTTCATTGTGAAGGCCCGCTTCGCCGAGGTTGAAGACCTTTACTGGGTGGAGAAGGCAGAGATCGAGAAGTACAACCACGGCACCGATATCGTCAGCCACGGCGCCACCGACAACCGGCGGTCCAATTTCACCGTGGCGCTCACAGTCGCCGCCCCGACGGATCCCGTTAACTGGGTCGGAGGCACCGTGTCCGGCGGTAAGCAGCGAGGCGCGACCCGCGGTACCGATCAGACGCGTTCGAACGAACACCGGGCGTGGCTGCGTACGAGCACGGCCCTGTTCGTCGTGCACGCCCGGTTGCAGTACGAGGTCGAGTGGCCTGGGAAGCGCGATGTGCACAAGATTCCGGCGATCGGGTACACCGACATCGTCGTGTCGAAGGCGGATGCTCGGGCTCTGGGAATTCCGGACAAGGCACTGGCGGCCGTGATACCGGCAAAGAACCGGGCCAAGGAATTTCCCGACTATGCGGGAGGCAGCGCTGCACATCCTGACAATCCGTCCGCAGCTTCTCTCTCAACCGCCGGTCGGCTCCACCGCTCGCTCCGGCAGGCGGAGGCGGGCCTGCACGCGATCCGTCCTCCCGCCGACGTGAGCCGGGTGGACATCACCAACAGACCCTTGGTGGCGGACGGCGCCCACGCCGACCCGAAGGGCAAGAGGCCCGCATCTGGTCCCCCCGTCGTGTGGTACGAACTCGTGCGCAGCGACAAGGAGTTGGTCTTCGTCCTGCGGGTGCACCTGACCGGAGACCCAGTCGCCGTGTCGGAGGTCAAGAAGCTGACGACGAAGGGGGTGCAGTCTCACCTCAACGAGCCCGGACACCAACTGCCGATGGCCGACCGTCAACTTCGGGTCGAGGTGCAGTTCGTCGATGCCGGGCAGGCGCACCTGATAAGGCCGGTGGTTTCACCGACGGCTGAAGTGGACGAGGGCTGGGCATGGGGTCAATCCCCGGCGTTCTACGCGCACGAGGTGCTGCGTTCCATCGGCGCGGCCGACCATCAACCCCCGAACGGCAAGGAGCCGGCGGGCGCGCAGATGAAGGTCCGTCCTGCGGACCTCCAGCAGATCATGGACATCCTGGAGCCAATGTGGCCGTGGCGCGATGTTCCCGGGGCCGCACTACACGGCCTCCGTGCGGGCGACGGCGACCTCAGCCCGGCACCGGAGTGGCTGCAAGCGTCTCTCGCCCCGATCATGCGGCCGTACGCGGACATACCGAACCTGCTCAGTGACAGTTCGGCGCCCGGTGCCCGGGCGGTGCCTCCGCCGAAGGCCCTCCGGGCCATCGCGGGCCTGGACTCGAACTCAAACCAGTACTTCGTATGGCTCGGCACGGCGCGTGACGGGCTGGTGGACCGACCCGTGTTCGAGTGGCTGAACGAGCGGTTGGAACAACTCGCCCAAGCCGGCAAGACACCCATCGTGGTGACCAGTGGTGGGGGCGCCACCGCCGATGTGTCCGGCAGCTCGAAGAGTGTCGGGAAGCTCAGCCTGACAAAGCTGCTCAGCACGTACGGCGTCGCTCTCGTGCACCAGGTGCCACAGACTTCCGGCGGGCTCTCCGGGGCGAGCTTCGACAACAGCTGGAAGGTCCGCGGAGCCAACTCCGCAGCGGTGACCGCCGAGAGGGCGGGGGCCACCTGGTCGGATATCGATTCGACGTTGGTCGAAGCCGCGCGCGGCCTGACCCAACCGGCCGTCGAGCGCGTACCCGAGGAGTTCGGCGCGCTGGTGTGGGGTGCGCAGGGCGTACGCGAGCGGTTCGACCTGCTGCGGTCGCGCCCGGACCTGGCGAACGCGGCGCACAGAGAACTGGCCGCCGGGATGGCCGAGCGGGTCCCGGCCAGCATGAACGTCGCACTGGTCAAACCCCTGCTGAGCTTCGGCCCGGACGAGGATGTGGTGGTCCAGTTCACGGAGGCCGCGCCGGAAGTGCGGCCGTATGCGCTGCTGCAGGCGGTCGCTCGACTGGACGAAGCGGGCAAGCTGAAGGGCCCGCAGGGCTCCGCCGGGGCCACCGGCGACTTCGTCGATCTGGTCCAGGCGGTCCGTCTGGGCGCGAATGAGGTGGAGCACAAACAGTTCGACTTCACCGTTTCTCTGCTCAGGACCATCGGCCAGATCAAGGCGGGCAACTTCAACGACGCGACCGATTTCATCACCGCCAACCGCGGACGGCTGGAACCGGGCCAAAAGAACATCTGGGTCGACGCGCTCGCGGAACTCAAGGGCTCTATGGATGCTGCGGAAGGCGCCCGCCTCCAGAAGGTGCTTGCGGCGGTATACGAGTGCTGAGCGGGCGCCCCGCGGCCGGCGTGGCGGCGGGGCGCCCTACGAGCGGCGGATCACCGCGGGCGAGGGCCGCCCGCGAGTTCGCGCCGCAGCACGGGCAGCACCTCGGCACCGAGGATGTCCAGTTGCTCCAGCACCGTGCTCACCGGCAACCCGGCGTGGTCGATCAGGAAGAGCTGACGGTGATAGTCACCGACGTACTCGCGGTAACCGAGAACCGCGTCGATGACCTGCTGCGGGCTCCCCACCGTCATCGGTGTGGTGTTCATGTGCTCCTCCAGGGAGGGCCCGTGGCCGTAGAGGGGCGCGTTGTCGAAGTACGGCCGGAACTCCCGGACCGCATCCTGTGACCTCGGCCGGACGAAGACATGCCCGCCGAGTCCGACGACCGCCTGCTCGGCGGTGCCGTGGCCGTGCGCGGCGTACCGCTCGCGAAAGGTCTGTACGAGCCGCGCCGTGTGCTGCCAGGGCCACATGATGTGGTTGGCGAAGAAGCCGTCACCGTGGGCGGCGGCCAGTTCCACTGTCTCCTCGCTGGACACCGACGCGTGCCAGACGAACGGCGGATGGTCCGCGAGCGGCCGCGGCACCGCCGTGAAACCCCGCAACGGCGTACGGAACTCGCCGGACCAGTCGACGGTGTCCTCGTCCCACAGCCGGCGCAGCAGCCGGTAGTTCTCGGTCGCCAGCCGGCGACTGTCGTCGGGGTCGCGGCCGAACCACGAATACACCGGACCGGAGATGCCCCGGCCGAGCATGAGGTCAAGCCGGCCGCCGCATAGATGCTGCACCGTCGCGTACTCCTCGGCGATCCGGACCGGATCGTTCGTGGTGATCAGAGCCGTTGCCGTGGAGAGCAGTATCCGGCTCGTCCGTGCGGCCAGGTAGCCCAGCAGCACAGCCGGCGCCGACACGGCGTACGTCGGGGTGTGGTGCTCTCCGACGGCGAAGACATCGAACCCGGCCGCCTCGGCGTGCTCGGCGATCCGTGCCGTGCTGAGTAGCCGCTCGTGAACCGTTGGCGCCCGGCCCGTCACCGGGTCGGGGGTGCGGTCGCCGAGACTGTAGACACCGATCTGCATACCCCCCCAGACGAACGGGGCCGGCGACCGGTTCAGATCGTGACCCTGCTCATTCGCCGGGGGTGGCCGGCGCACCGGCGTCGCGGGGCAGGTATGCCGTGACGACGATCCGGGTGCCGCGGGTGACGGCGAAGTGGGAGAGATCAGCGATGCCGACGGGTAGTTCACCGTCAAGCTCCTGCACGCCGGCGCGGCCGGTCCAGTTGACCAGCGGCCGCTGCCGGCCGTCGAAGGTGTAGCCGTAGAGCCGGTAGCCGGTGCCCTCGGCCAGGCCGCTCAGGGTGGCCCGCACGGTGACCCCGTCGCGTTCTTCGGTCAGGAAGACGGACAGGTTAGCGCCAGAGTCCCGGTCCGTCGCCGAGGCGACGGCGGTGCGGACGATGTTCGTCTGCACACCCGGGGCCGGCGGGGCGAGCAGCGCCCTCGCGGAGATTCCGGCCACCGTGAGGGCTGCCATGAGCAGGGCGCCCAGGCCCGCGAAAGTAACGGCACGCCGGGACAGGAGGCGCTTCCGTCGGACACGCTGACCGTCGTCCGGATGCGCGATGCCCGGCGCTCGGCCGAAGCCGCGTTGGGCGGGATGCGTGACGGGCCGTCGGGCGGTCCGCGTCGGCAAGGGTACGGCCGTCGGCGTGGTCTGCTCCTGAACGGGCGAGGGCTTTTCAACCAGCGTGGCCGGCGGGGGTGCGGCCGGGGGTGCGACCCGTGGCAGCGCGACGGCTGGGGGTGCGACGGCTGGGGGTGCGATCCGTGGCGGTGTGACCGGTGCCGGTGCCACCCGCTGCTGCGGTGGCTCCCTGCGCCCGAGGTCCGGCCCAGCGGCGGCAGACGCCTCCCCGGTGGCCGTCTCGGCACCCGTACCGCCGCGCCGCAGTCGGAACCGGCGTCGGTCGGTCTCCTGGGCCTCTCTGCCCGGTTGGCCGGCGGGCTCCTGCGGCGCGAACCGCGCCGGAAAGGCCGCCGGCACCGCCGCCCCCAGCGCCCCGTAGCGGTTGAGCAGGTGATCCCTGTCGTCGCTGAGCAGGGCCAGCGCGGCGAGCGTCTCGCACACCTCGGTCGCCGCAGCCCGGCACTGCTGGCACGACTGGAGATGGTGGCCGACCTGCTCCGCACTACGCCGGTCGAGCGCGTCGAGGTGGTAGAGAGCCAGCAGGTCCGCCACATGTGCTTCCGTATCGGAGACTTCTTCCACCTGCATCAGACCCTCGGTTCACCGACTTTCCACCAGTAATGCTTGAAACGTGCCCTGGCGACGCGCGGTTCACGTCGGCCGCGACAAACCCAGCAGCACCACTCGTTGCGCTGGGTCAGCTTGGCGGACGGGGCGCCGGGCGTCGCGCGGCAGCATCACCCCGCCGGCGGCCCCGAGCGGGTGTCGTCACGGCGCGTCTGGACGCTGCCGGGGCGACCTGGCTCCGATCGACGCCTTCGGCAGTGCCACGGTCTCGGCCCGGGTTCCCGGCCCGTCGCTGGCCACGGACGCCGTGCTGTCGGCTTGTTCTTCGTCCGGGTTCAGCTTCCCGCCGTCCGAGGGCGGTGGGTCGCCGACCGTTCGCCGGGAGACCGACGGCGCCCGTGGCGCGGAGGCCGGAGGAAGAGCGCCGCCGCGAACCGGCGGCGCGGCGGTCACCGGCCCGGGGCCGTCGTCGTCACCGTCGTTCTCGGTGTCGTCGCGCAGCAGCCGGCGGATCCGGAACACGAGCAGGACCGCTGCCGCGAGCGCGACCAGCGCCACGATGGCCAGCAACGCCGACCGTCCGCCGGAGCTGCCGGAGGTGAGCCGTCCGCCCGATTCCCGCCCCGGTAAGGCCACCTCGGCTTCCTCGGGCAGCACCTTCGTGACCGCGGCGGCGGCATTGATCATGCCCCAGCCGTATCGGCCGTCGGGCTGTGCGCCGTCGCCCATCTTGTCCGACGTCACCTGGAGACGATGGGCGACCTGCTCCGGGCTCAGGTCCGGGTACGCGGCCCGGACCAGCGCGACGGCGCCGGCGACAAAGGCCACCGCGTACTGGGTGCCACTACCCGCGACGGCGCCGACCCCGGTGATCCCGACACTGCTCACGTTGACGCCCGGGGCGACCACGTCGATGCCGCCACCGCGATAGTCGGCGGCTCGCTGGCCGTCGACTGCCACACCACCCACGCGCAGCACACCGGGGCCGATCTCCGCGCCCGGGTTGACCGGTACCGAAGCACGTGCAGCGCCGATCACCACGACGACGTCCCGTGCCACCGCCTCCATGATCGCCTTGGCCACCTCGGGCTTGCTCGTGTCGACGAAGTTGCCCAGCGCGATGACTGTCGCGCCCGCCTCGACGGTGGCCTCGATGGCCGCAGCAGAGTCGGCCGGCTGGGCCTTGGCGTCGTTGCCCACGACCCGGACCGGCATCACCGTGGCGTCGGGGGCGACGCCCTTGACGTCACTGCCGTTGGTGGACTGCCCAACCACCAGACCGGCCATCGCGGTGCCCGAGCCGAGGCAGTCCGTGTCGCCGCGGCCGCTGCCGCTGGTGATGTCCATGCCGACGGCCACGTGACCACTGAGCGTCGGCAGGCTGCCGTCCACACCGGAATCGACGATCGCCACGAGCTGCCCCTTGCCGCGGCTCTGCGGCCAGGCCTGGTCGGCGGCCAGGCGCAAGCTCGCCCAGTCGGAGCGACTGCTCGACGCCGCCGTGGTCGCACACTGCCCCGCCTTCGCGCGGGGCTGCGTCGGTGCCTTGCTCGGGACCGCAGCCGCGCCGGAGACCCGCTCCGGCGGGATGGTGGGCCGCGCCTTGGCGGTGGGCGTGGCCTTGGCCTTGCCGGGCAGCGGTTTGACCGGCGCGGCCGGCGCCTTGTCGGGCAGCACTCCGTACTTGACGCCCTCGCCGACGGCGTCCCAGGGCAGCACCAGCAGCCACCCGGCTCGCAACTGGCCCGGTTCCTTGAGGGTGGCGCCGTCTGGTTGCCGGCGGCCGGTGTTGAGGTTGCGGATCTCGACGGACCGCGCCCCGTCGCCGAGGAACCGGGCGGCGATGCTGGTGAGGTTCTCCGGTTCTCCCTGGTACGACGACGTGACGGCGTAGAACTTGACGTATTCGTCGGCGGCCGAAGCCGGGCTCACGGCTCCGACGATCAGAGCCACCATGACGAACACCGCGAGGCAGGCACCACGTGCCGACCGGGTGATCCAGAACATTCTCTACTTCCTTTGTCGTCGCCCAGGGCGGATCTGCACACACGACGGCCGAGACGGCATCGTGGTTCACGGCCGGAGGCAATCTGCGGCGGCATCGCGATCCCTTCGTGCCACGCCGCCATCCGGCGCTCAACAGGTGCGAAGGCGGCGTGCCTCAGCGCGGTGTCGTGGACGTGGCTCGGGGAAGGTGCACCGTGACCGACGGCGCGCCGTTCGCCACGCTGATCGTCACGAAGACCAGGTCGCCCAGCGCCACCGGCAGGTCACCGGAGACCTCCTGCACCGTGTCGGTGCTGGTCCATGACGCGATTTCGCGCGTCTGGCCGTCGAGCGTCACCGCGTACAGCTGGTAGCCGGTGCCGGCGCGCAGGCCGGTGACCGTGACCCGCACGTGCACTCCGCTGTCGGTCTCCGACGCGAACACCGAGGCCGCCGCGCCGGTGCGGGGCTCACTCCCGCTCGCCGCGACCGTCACCACCTCCGGCCCGGCCTCGTCACTCACCTGATCCAGAACGAAGAGGGCGCCGAAGCCGACGAACAGCACCACCGCTAGCGCAAGACCGGCCCGCACCAGCGCGAGCCGCTGCCGCCGGGGGCGCGGCTGCCGCCCGGGCCCGACGGACATCGGACGCCCGCCGGCCGGACGAACCGAGCCCGAGCCGCCACGGCGGGCAGCGGGCGCCGCCGGTCGGGTGACCGGCGACGCCTCCTCGACAGCCACGTCGTCGCTGAGCAGCGCGAGGGCGGCGACGACTTCGCACACCTCGCGGGCCGTCACCCGACACTGCGCGCAGTCGCGCAGGTGCCGGTCGACGGCGTCGCTGTCGGCGCGATCGAGGACACCCATGTAGTGCGGACCCAGCAGGTCCGTCACATGGTCGCCCAGGGCGGGTAGGTCCGGCACGCCGCTCAGCTTCCCGGCTCGCCGTGCCCGGCCGGCGTCACTGCTTTACAAATCGCCACTTCTGGTCTCTCTGGGTGTCCTGACGGTCAAACTGTTGGAT